>CALDGT010001234.1 GCA_937942935.1 uncultured Chloroflexota bacterium
TGAGGATGATGTTTCCTTCATTATCTTTTGCATAGATGGTTTTGCCATGTTGATTTCGTTGTCGTTGTTGCAAAATTTGGTCTATATTGGTTGTCTCTGAATAGGCTTGATAATGATGATGAAAGGTGTATTGGTCAGATTTTGTCACCATAAAAATGGTTTGATGGGCGGGCAATAATTGCCGACTCGCATTTGACCAGCGTTTGTATGTCCAGATAATTTCGGATAAAAATCGGTCTGCCCCAAAAACTGTATCTAGCAAAATACGGATGTGATGTGAGGCATTGCGGTCACAATGAAAAAATAAAGTTGCATCATCCCGCATGACCCGATAAATTTTATCTAAGCGAGCTTTGATAAAGTCCAAATAATCAGCAAGGCTTTCCCAGACATCACTAAATTGATACATTTGTAAATCGCGTGATTGTAATTTTTGTACCTTCTGTGTGAAAAAAGGCGGGTCTAGGTAAACTAAATGCACACTTCTTTCTGGAAGTTGGTCTAAAATAGTATAGCAATCACCGTGATAAATGGTATTCATTCGGGTTTTAACTCATCTGCTAATGTTTGCAATATTTTAAACAGATTAACACCTGTTTTTTCGTGGACATGCGACCACGCTTGATGTCCATAATAATATAACCCACCATTGGCAATATACAAATCTTCTAATGCAGATTGAATCCGCATCGCTTGATTGCGGTTAGGGTAGTAATACATTAGGCGTGTGGGGATGAATCCTGCTTGAGTGATAGCTTTTATCCGTGTATGCTCCTTAATCACATGGTCGCCATCTGTGGTCGCATCTCTCCATTTAATTTCATAAGCCAATTGCCCGACAAGGCAATCAATCTCAAATGTCTTGGGACGATTGCCTTGTGGGTTTGGGATTTTATGAACACTAGCATCGGGAAATTTTTCTTGAAAGCATAATTTTGTAGCTGTTTCTAAAAATCCGCCAGCATACCGATATAAAAATCGCCCAGTATTTTGATACAGGTCAATTTTTTCGCCTTCTGATTCTGAAATGCCTAATAACCGATAAATCAAATAATGTGATTTATCATCATTCTGCATCTCAGATGTTCGTGTTTGTATGCTTTCTTGTAACATCCGAGAATAATATCCAGATAAGTCGCGGATTTTTTCGACTATACTCATGAAGTAGCACTTCCTTGTTTAGGCATCCGCATGATGATGACCGCGCAGGCGAGCATGACCAAAGCGCCGAGCAGGGGGACAATCATCCCGCCGTTTTGACCACCGCCGACTTGCCCTTGTATGGTGGGCAGAAAAATAGCCCCACTATTGCCGATGGCGATAATCAACCCCGATACTTTGCCGAATCCTTCGGCATAGCGCCGATTCAAAATGGCTAAGGTCAATGGGAACACAGGCGCACATCCAAAGCCCGCAATAAATGACAAAACGAGCAAAACGGCTTCTGTAGATGGGACTAATAACACGCCACCTGCACCAATCGCCACCATGCTAATGCCGATGATGAGCAACAATTCATTCGATACTGTTCCCGCGATAAAACTGGCGATGAAACGCCCTGCGGTTAATCCTGCCCAGAATAATGAGATGGCGAATGCACCTGTGGTCGCATTCGATAACGCTACGAGGGTCATTTGTGGGCTAATCCATGATGAAAACCCGATTTCCACACCGACATATACAAACAACAAAATGCCGAATGGGATGAGCGTTGCCCAAACCATTTTGGCGGATGAATCTTGTTTTTTGACAGGTGCAAAATTGGGCATGAAGGCAAATACTACCGCCACAATGACCCCAACTGCCCCCGCTATCCAATATATCAGCCGAAAATCGCCAGAATTAAGCGCAAAACTTGCCACTTGTGGACCCAGTACAGCGCCAATGCCAAAGAAAAAATTAATGGCACTCAATTCACGAGCAGGATTTTCTGGGTTATAACGTGGGGCGAGTGTATTACCACAAACGACCAATAACCCATGCGCCACCCCTAAAACCAATACACTCGCAAAGCCTAAAATGGCTAAACTCGCTGGCACAATGGCTAATATCACTAAACTGACCCCAAATAATG
>CALDGT010001235.1 GCA_937942935.1 uncultured Chloroflexota bacterium
TGCAAATTTTTCATATTCTTTGGCAATAACCGCCCCAACATAGCGTGACCCAAAATGGCTAAGGATGGCTAACTTGCGCGATTTTCCGTCATCTACATAACCAAATTCGACAAAATGATTACCATCGCCAGAGGTGGCAAAATCGGTTGGCGCGGCGCCTAATGCCGATTTTAAGACCATTTTCCCTGTTGGGCTTTGCATTTGTGGCACACAATCCATCAATCCCGATTGATGAAATTGTCCCTGATGCGGATTCATCGCCCGTCCAAAATAGGTATATTGGCGCAATAAATAGGCGAATTGGTCAATCATCGCTTTGTCCCACTTTTCGCCCGCCAATTCATTTGAGAATGTAGTGAGTAGCAATGAACATGAAATATCTGACCCCACAAATGATGGATAAATCCAATCGGGGTCGGTCACAACCACACCACCCACAGGCATCGCTTTTGGCGCTACACGATGTGCATCGGGCATCAACGCCCCGCCAATCACATGCGGATTCGACATGACAAAGTTCATGTCTTCAATGGCATTATCACCAATAATTTTTTCGCCCTTGATGATATATGGGCGTGGGGCAGATTGCATCACCAATGGCGCTTTTTTCGATTTTTCTTGTTGGGTAATAAGGTCATCTACCAATCCCCAAACGGCACTCTCGTCGGCATGACCCTGATTAACGGAATTGATGAGATTAAACACATCTCCTAGTTTTCTAACACCAGCATCGCGCAGTCGCTGGTGAATTTCTTCTTTCTGCTCTTTTGTAATCATTTTTGAACCTTTATGAACCGTCATTTTTCTTTATTATAGCCATAAAATAATTAGTTACAAATGTCAATTTGTGAAGATTGCCAAACAGTTTATAATTAGGCAGATGTTTCTTAATGAAATCTTGAAAAACTAAACAATTTTTTATCAAAATAATCGGAAATATCATGTTATGATATGTAAGATTATCAATCAGGTTGCATCTATACTAAATCAACACAACAGCCCATTAGCAATCAGAAAGTGTCAAATAATGTCTTTTTTTACAAATCCAGAGAGTGTTATTAAACGTGTCCGCGCCATTTTACTCACAGGTAAAAAGTCAGTGATGTTTATTAAGCGCGTCAAACCAAACACTCCACCCTATTGGGTCGCACCCGGTGGCGGTGTTGAGGATGAGGACGCAACTTTACTCGATACATTGTATCGTGAATTACACGAAGAACTTGGCGCACAAGTAGAGGTCATTAAGACCGCCTTCGTGCTAGAGCATAATATGGCAGGAAAGCAATTAGAAGAACATTTCTTCATTTGTAGATTGCTCGATTATGACCTAACCCTGCGCGAGGGACCCGAATTCAAAGACCCTAAACGGGGTGAATTTATCCCCGATGAAATTCCGCTTCTCGAAAGTGAATTGAGCAGTATTCACATCAAAACCCCAGAACTGGCAGATTGGTTACTCGAAAATTTACAAGTTTTACAAGCCATCTAATATCATAACAACAGGGCGCAAAGTGCGCCCTGTTGTTTAGTGATTATGTAATTCGCCAAACTTGTTCCCCATTTAATAGGCGCTTCAAAATTTCTGGAAAATTGCGCTGGTCAACCGGCTTTGCTAACGCACCATCAAACCCTTTGGTACGAAGCAAGGTCACTTCTTCGTTCATGACACTCGCCGTTAATGCCACGACTGGCAATTTGGCATAATCGGGATGCCCACGAATCACCTCTAGCATCTCAAATCCATCAATTGGCTCCATGTGAATATCTAAAAAGATGATATTTGGTTTTTGGGGCAATGCCAACAATTGGTTTTTGAAATCGGTGCTATCTTCAAAAATATACACATTATCAAATTTCATCCGACGGGTGAGGAGCAATTTCATCACCTCACGACTCATAGTGTCATCTTCTACATATAAAATGATAGGGTTTAATTCGTCTGTCATATTGATTCCCCTCAGTTCTTGGGCATTGTCGGTGTAAGATGTTCTGGTTTGATGGGTAAATTCACAAAAAATGTAGACCCTACCCCAACGGTACTCTCTAATACTAAGTTTCCGCCGTGTGCCTCTGCCAAACGTCGAGAGATAGGCAATCCTAAACCTGTCCCACGTCCTTGTTTTAACCCAACGCGCGTTTGACCGAATGTCTGAAAAATCTTCTCAAAATCTTGAGAGGCAATCCCGACACCCGTATCTTTTACATAAAATTGAATTTGGTCTCCATTTCGTTTTGCGCCAATCGTAATGGTGCCTTTCTCTGTGAATTTGCACGCATTCGACAACAAATTGAGCATAATCTGGCTAATCCGTTGTCTATCACCTGTGACCAGTGGTAAATCTGGTTCAATGGTTTGTTCAATCGTCACCGTCTTGGTATTGATAAGTCCTTTTGCGGTCTCGATTGCCGATTTTAGCTCATTGTTAATATTGACATTATCCTCGACAAATAATTCCAACGCCCCTGCTTCGATTTTTGAAATATCCAAAATGTCATTGATGAGTCCTAATAGATGCTCACCACTAGCCACGACTTTGTTGAGGGTTTCTTCTTGTTCTTCGTTCACATCACCTAAAACCCCTGTCGAGACGAATTGAGTGAAGTTAAGGATAGCATTGAGTGGTGTACGAAGCTCATGCGACATCGCCGCCAAAAATTGTGATTTGACCAAACTAGCGCGTTCTGCTTCTTCTTTTGCTTTTTCTAATTCGACTGTGCGCTCTTTGACAATTGCCTCTAATGCCTCATTGGTAATTTGCAATGTTTCGGCGGCACGTTTGCGCTCAGTAATTTCGGCTTCTAATTTTTGTTGTTCGGCGCGGGCTTTACTCGCCTGTGACGCATACCGATTTAACCCCAAAAGGGCAACCAATGTAAATAACCATACCCCAACAAGCACAGTGATAAGGGTTGTGTTCAAATCGCGCACAGCACTAAATAACCGATTTTCGTCTGTGGTTAGGTGTACCGTCCAATTGGTCAATGTGACGGGGGCTTGTGCCGAAATAGTGGTGGGAGCATTGGTAGTTTGAAGATAATCATCCAAATCGGATTCATTTAGGTCAAGGATGCTGGTCGGGGTTTTTCCGTTTTGACGAGCAAATTCTAAAATAGCGTCTTCGGCAGGATGGACAAAAATCGCGCCATCAGAAATCGTCACATAAATGACCTCATTAGAATCGCTATTGGCTTCGACAATCAATTGACGGAGCAATGGCAATACCATATCTACCGTAACAACCCCGCTAAAAGCCCCGTTTTCATCATAGAAGGCTTTAGATGCGCTCATATACACCAACCCAGTGTCATAATAGGGTGGCGTAAAGACAACATCCCCCGCCCCATCTTTACCAGCAACATACCATGCTTGCTGATGAAAATCGTATTCTGGGGTCATCCATTCGTATGTCAAAATAGCTTGTGGATCATTTTGATGCACATACGGACCATAATAAACTGTTTCGCCATCAAACAAATTTGGCTCGTACCATGCACCAATTCCATAAATAATTTCGGATGGCGCAGACGATAAAACTTGTAACAATAACGATTCAACACGGTCTCTATCTTCCCGAATAGGCGCAACCAATTGGGCAGTTGTGTTTGCCAATTGTTGAGCATTCACCAAATAACTCCCCAAACGGTCAGAAATCGCTTGGGCGCGGATTTGTTGGTCTTGTTGGGCGGTTGTTTGAAGGGTCTCTGTGCGTAAATTGCTAAACAAAAGAATCCCGCCCGTAATGAGCAGGGTGGCT
>CALDGT010001236.1 GCA_937942935.1 uncultured Chloroflexota bacterium
GTTGGGGCGTGTGATGGGAGATGAAGGCGGGGGTGTGATTTTGAATTTTGCCCATAGCGCCAAAACATTCGACACAGGCATTGGTTATATCGCCAGCAAAGGCGGACTCATTGCCATGACCAAGCAACTCGCCCGCGAATTTGCACCTAAAAATATTCGAGTGAATGTGATTTGTGCGGGTGATATTGCCGATAACGATTTGCCCACCCCTGCCGATAATTATTTAGGGCGTGTGGGAACACCCGATGATGTGGCGAATATGGCGCTCTTTCTGCTCTCAGAACATGCCAGTTTCATCACAGGGGCAGTTATCCCTGTGGATGGCGGGGTGGATTAAAATCCGCTTCTGGCGAATAAGTTGATTGATTTATTCGCCAAGCTACCAGTTTAATTTAATTTCATTACCCGCTTCACCATGGTCTAACCTTAATGCTAATCGCAACCATATTTTATAGTAAGCATTTGCGAATGAATAACTGTCGGCATCCTTTTTAAGTATGGGGTTATCACCTTCCAAGAATTCATCCAAAAAATTTTGGATTTGACCATCAATCGTTGAGGGAGTATTAAATTGCCGTCTAAAATAGTATCTCACCTTCTCTACAACCTCTTGCCTCTCAAATTCTTCGTTCTGAATCTGGCTTAAGGTATATAAAACACGGTGTTTATTTGCTCTCCTATTTCGGATAATTGGGCGAAGTAGGGCTTTAGCATTCTGTAATAATGTGTTGTCGTCATGCCATGCCTTATCAGCACTCGGCAAAAATGATGTTTCTGATAATTGTTGTGTGATATGCCAATTATTTCCTTGACACAGATAGGCTAAGTGTAAGCAATATTCGTGCATCGCCTGTGGAACACCAAGTGTGGTATCATAGATATGATTTACCCATAACATTCTAACGATATTATCTAAATTAACACCTAGTTTTTCAACAAAACCTCTAATAACAAATTCTTCCACCTCATTTCTATTAAAATATGAAACAGGCTCAAGAAATCGCAACCGATTGTTAAGATGGTTAGCATCACTTTGTTTCGCTATTTCAGCAACCAATTTTTTCTTAGCATCCATTGTGCAAATTATTACCAACCGAACATTATGATCAGGATATGTTTCGGTGACACCTCTAATTATATAGAGGAAATCGCGGATGAACATTGCATTTGCTGTTGCTTGTTCAGCAGAATTGTCGCTAAGACGTGCATCAAAATCATCAAAAACCATAACTGTTTTCTTATTTGGATTAGGGTTAGGGTTTATTTTTTTAAGCAAAAAATTAAGATATTGAGGCTCTGGATGTTCTAATTCTTTGGTAGTTGCAATTTTCACCCCACCACTTGCTTCTAAGCCCGTTAGTGCAATTTTCACCCCACTAGAGCCTTCTGTTGAGGTTTGCTCAGTATTCAAAACTGGACCATTATAAGTTATCTCAAATACTTTTTCTAAACGATGATTTGGGAATCGTGTTAAATTAATTATCTCGTAGGTATGAGTCCCTTTATCCTTCAAATCGTGAAGAATCTTCTCATATAACCATGATTTACCATAACCACTCTCGCCAGATATCACAATATGAAAATTACCATGTAGATAGTTTTGGAAGCTACTTTCGAGATTATTGCGATTAATATACATACCACTATATTTTTTAACATCACCTCTAGGTGTAAATACATCATTAATATCTGGTCTACGCAGTGGTTGGTTATTTTGTGGATTATTATCAGTCTTCTTTTGCTTGCCCCAAAATGCCATTTTTACTAAACTCGCATTCTATTAT
>CALDGT010001237.1 GCA_937942935.1 uncultured Chloroflexota bacterium
GTGCCATCTGGTTTCACCGATTTGGATGCGCTTTTGGGCGGATTTCAAAAATCTGACCTCATCATCTTTGCGGGTCGTCCGGGGATGGGCAAAACATCATTCATGCTGTCTGCCGCTATGAATGCCGCCAGACTCAATCGGCGTATCGCAATTTTTTCGATGGAAATGGGGACAGAGCAAATTGTTCAGCGTATCTTTGCGATGGAAACCCGCATTAATTCGCAAAAATTACGCATTGCCCGCCTTGACCAAAAAGAATATGTCACTTTTGTGAAAGTCGCGGGGCAATTGAGCGAACATCATCTATATATTGATGATACCCCTGCCCTAACACCCAACCAGATGCGGACAAAATGTCGCCGTTTGCAACATGAACACGGCATTGATATGGTGATTGTAGACTATATTCAGCTCATGAACGGTGGGCAAAATTATGGTAATAATCGCGTCCAAGAAGTGAGTTATATCAGTCGGTCTATGAAAGAATTGGCGCGTGAACTAAATGTCCCCATTATTTCGGCGGCACAACTGTCGCGGGCGGTGGAACAACGCCAAGATAAGCGTCCACTCCTGAGCGATTTGCGCGAATCGGGGAGCATTGAACAAGATGCCGATATTGTCATGTTTTTATACCGCGATGTGATTTATAACGAGGCGACAGAATTCCCAAATCAAGCCGATATTATCATCGCCAAACATCGTAACGGACCAACTGGCACAATTTCATTGTATTTTGATGAGACCATCACCCGTTTTATGGATATTACCAGTCGTCCGATTAGTTTGGGGGGCTAAGATATGCCATTTAGCGGTTTTCCCAAAGGGGATTATAGCAAGCTCGATATTCCGCCGATGTTTTTTGGCGAGTGGTTGCCACAAATTGATGATATAAGTGAACTCAAACTCATGTTATTTTGTTTATGGGCATTGCCACAAAAAGAAAAACCAGCCTATTTGACTTATGAAGAATTTGCCACTCATGCGCCATTGATGGATGGGTTACAAATCCTCGCCCCGCACTTATCTGCCGAGACGATTTTGCAAACCACATTATCAAAATCGGTAGCGCGGGGGACATTGCTTGAAGTACGGTTAGAATTTGATGACCAACAAAGGCAATTTTACTTTTTGAACACCGAAACAGGACGCGAAACAGTGCGCCGAATTAATCAGGGGGAATGGCAACCTTCTGGGGCGCACATCGAAATTTTGCCAGAAAAGCCAAATATCTATAAACTCTATTTAGAGAATGTTGGGGCAATCACCCCCATGATTGCAGATGAATTAAAAGATGCCGAGCGTGATTTTTCTGCCGATTGGGTGGCAGATGCAATCGAGATTGCCGTCAAGAGCAATAAACGCAATATCAAATATATCCGCGCCATTTTAGAACGGTGGCGCAGAGAAGGAAAATACGATGGCAAAGAAAAACGCCAAGAACAAGATTGGCGAAGCTATCTCTACGATGAATTTGGAAATCCCCTCAAATGACCCTCCCATGAGCCATTGTCCGTTATGTGGCAAAGAACCCTTATGTGGGGGTATGGGGATGATTAAATATAGTGTACCTGTCGGAGACCCACGCTTTGGCAAGGTATTTCGATGTCCAAATAATCCGCCCAATGAAGACATCAATTTACAAAATCGCTTACGCAATTTGGGCAATATGTCGGCATTTGTAGATAAAACTTTTGAATCTTTTCAATTTCAGGGATTGGGATATTCCGAAGAAGAAGAAAATACCCTCGCGGTTGTCTTTAGAAAAGCACTAGATTTTGCCAGTTATCCTCAAGGCTGGTTGGTCTTAGAAGGTAAATATGGCAGTGGAAAAACGCATTTAGCGGCGGCAATTGCCAACACACGACTTGGGCAAGGCGAACAGGTGGTGTTCATCACTGTACCCGATTTGCTCGATTATTTACGGTCTGCTTATGCGCCCAATGCAGAAGACACCTACGATGCCCTATTCGATAGGGTAAAAAATGCGTATCTATTGATATTAGATGATTTGGGCGCAGAAAACCCAAGTCAATGGGCGCAAGAAAAATTATTCCAATTGCTCAATCATCGGTATGTGAATCGGATGCCAACTGTCATCACCACCAATGTCGAATTAGACCGCATAGACGGACGGATTCGCAGTCGAATGGTAGACCCCGATTTGTGCAGTTTTCATCGGCTCAATGTCCCCGATTATCGGCGTGCCATCGAAAATCGCAATCAAACCGCCATCCAAACCGATTTAAGCCGTTACAAACACATGCGATTCGAGACGTTTTCATTACAAGGTGTATCCCCAGATGAACGCACCACACTCGAAAGCGCCTTATATACTGCCCAACGGTTTGCACAATCGCCCAATGGTTGGTTATATTTATCGGGTAAGTTTGGCACAGGCAAAACACATCTGGCGGTGGCAATTGCACACCAATGTCGTGAGCATGGGATAGATGTCACTTTCATCACCACGCCCGATTTGCTCGATTATCTGCGTGAAACCTTTCATCCAACCTCACCCGTGCGGTTTGATGAGCGTTTTCAGGCGGTAAAAAATGCCCAAGTATTGATTATAGACAGTTTTGATATGACCAATGCGTCTAGTT
>CALDGT010001238.1 GCA_937942935.1 uncultured Chloroflexota bacterium
ATGACATGAAAACAGTTGCGAATTTCTACAAAGAGATATACAGTTATCATAATTTGATGGTCGCGTGGCGCAAAGCGAGCAAAGGCAAGCGGTATAAGCGTAGCACTGCCGATTTTGCGATGAATTTGGATGAAGAAATAGTGAAGTTGCATCAGGAATTGTGTGATGAGACGTATATGCCGAGTGGGTATATACATTTTACGGTGCATAACCCCAAACGGCGCAAAATTAGTGCGGCAACATTTCGGGATAGGGTGGTGCCAAAGCGGACGGCATGTATGCCGTCCCTATAACCCGAATAGGCGTGATTGTGTATTTTCCCAACATCGTCCGCACAACATAGTACAAACATCGGACGCAGGGTAAAGATTATTTTGTGGCTGACATACGAGGCTTTAGCCTCTAGTCAGCCAGTACACCCTTCAAAATAGGCAGGATTGTACTGGCTGACTAGCACGCAGTGCGTATGTCAGCCACCAGATACACCGCTAAAGTGCGTCCGATGTTTGTAAACCAAAATGCGGATGATGTTCATAAACAGGACATGATTGTAGGGGCGGATTAGGGCAAAATGCCCGTATATCCCGCTTATCACGACAACATATCATCGAATAAAATGGGCGCAAAAGAGGCTAAACCTCACCCCTAAATTCGGACATGATATATCATGTCCTTACACCATCTAAAAATGAGAAATTTTCTCCCTATTCCCCTAAAAATCGGCTACAATATGCCTGATAACGTCGTAAAAATTACACAGAGAGGCAAAAATATGGCACTTTGGGGCGGACGATTTGAATTTGAACCCGATGAGGCGATGCGCCGATTGAATGATAGCTTGCCATTCGATAGGCGGATGTACAAACAAGATATTCTTGGGAGCATTGCTTATACCTATGCGTTGCACGAGGCGGGGATTATCACGGCAGAAGAAGCCGAAATTTTGCGAAATGGGTTAGAACGAGTTCTTGCCGAATTTGAGGCGGATACATTCATTTTTCTGCCAACTGATGAGGATATTCACACGGCTGTAGAACGCCGATTGACAGAAATTGTCGGCGTGCTAGGTGGAAAATTGCATACAGGGCGCAGTCGGAATGACCAAGTGGCGACAGATTTTCGGTTGTGGGTGGTAGATGCAAGCAAATCATTGAATAGGGCGTTGGATAAATTGATGAAGGCACTCATCCAACAAGCAGAAGCGCACATTGAGACGATTATGCCCGGTTATACCCATGTGCAACCTGCTCAACCCATAACTGCGGCACATTGGCTGATGAGTTATTTTTGGATGTTTCATCGGGATAGATGGCGGTTGTCTGAGACGGATGAACGGACTGGTTATAGCCCGTTAGGGTCTGGGGCATTGGCTGGCACACCATTGATGTATGACCGCGAAAAAATTGCCGATAAACTCGGTTTTTTGCCCACACAGAATAGCTTGGATGCAGTAGCTGACCGCGATTTTGTTGCAGATATGTTGTATGTGTGCGCCATGATTGGGGTGCATTTGAGCCGATTGGGTGAAGATATTGTGATGTATAGCAACCCGAATTTTGGGTATATCACACTCGATGACCGTTATAGCACGGGGTCGAGTTTAATGCCTCAAAAACGCAATGCCGACCCGATGGAATTAGCGCGGGGTAAGGCAGGCAGACTCATTGGTAATTTGACAGGATTTTTGACCACATTAAAAGGGTTGCCAAGTAGCTATAACAAAGATATTCAAGAGGATAAAGAGGCGTTATTTGATTCTATAGATACACTCATGACGATTTTTCCTGTGGTGACAGCGATTATTCAAACACTGAAGTTGAATCCAGATAAAATGCGAGCCGCATTAACTGAAGATATGTTGGCGACTGATATGGCAGATTATTTGGTGGCGAAAGGGATGCCATTCCGTGAGGCACATCATGTGGTAGGGCAGGTGGTACGGTTGGCAAGTGAACGCAGGGTTGGCTTAACGAAAGTGCCATTGGATGATTTGCAAAAATTATCGGCATTATTTGATACCGATGTGGCGGATTGGCTCACATTTGAGAAATCGGTGGCGCGACGGGCAAATTTTGGCGGGACTGCGCCTAATGCGGTGATGAAGCAGTTAGAGGTAGCAAAACGCTATTTGGTAATTGAGTGACATTTTTTAGCGACAATGCACAAAAGGTTATGGTTAACCTATATGAACTTTTACCAGTTTTGCGATTTCCTTCACAAACCTGTTGACAGAACCGAAAAAGATGGATAATCTTAACAACAGATTCGGTGATATTTATTCAACTGAGTAGAATTTTTGCGATGAAAAAACTGACACCAAAAACCCTTAGCATTATCCTTATTAGCCTTATTGTACTCGTCCTTATCATTAAGAACGAGCGTTAGTGCTTGGGTGGGTTTTTCTGGTAGATAGACAGACAAAACTGAGAATAAACAAGACCTCCCAAGCACTTTGCGGGAGGTCTTGTGTTTTATCTACAAATTTTTTTTGAATAACATTTAGAAAGGTTGAACAATGAACGCGAAATATATTTGGCACAATGGCGAATTTATAGATTGGGAGAAAGCGACTGTTCATGTTACCACACACGCGATTCATTATGGGTCGAGTGTCTTTGAAGGAATTCGGGCATATGCAACGCCAGATGGGGCGGCTGTATTTCGGTTGCAAGACCATACAAAGCGACTCATCATGAGTTCCAAAATTGCCAAAATTGAGCAACCATATACTGCACAACAAATGGATGATGCAATTGTAGAACTGGTTCGGATGAATGGGCATGAATCATGTTATATCCGCCCAGTTATCTTTCGTGGTGCTGGTGCATTGGGTCTGGAGGGGCGCGGACGCACACCAACTGAAGTTTATGTCCTCACATTGGATTGGGGGCGGTATTTGGGAAATGAAGGGGTCGAAAAGGGGGTAGATGCAACGGTTAGCTCTTGGCGACGTGGCGCACCCGATTCAACGGCATCGCTGGCGAAAATCGGCGGGCAATATGTGAACAGCATGTTTGTCTCGATGGAAGCGCATGA
Source organism: uncultured Chloroflexota bacterium (assembly GCA_937942935.1). GTDB lineage: Bacteria > Chloroflexota > Anaerolineae > Aggregatilineales > Phototrophicaceae. The sequence goes on from CALDGT010001238.1 coordinate 3,037, forward strand.
TAACGGTTATGCTGAAGGGATTGCGCTCGATATTCACGGATATGTGAGCGAAGGTCCGGGCGAAAATATCTTTGTGGTTTATAACAATGTGGTGTATACGCCTAGCATTTGGTCATCTATTTTGGCGGGTATTACACGCGATACGGTGATTACCTTGCTCAAAGAAGGTGGTTATGAAGTACGTTATGAGCCGATTGCCCGTGAAATGTTGTATATGGCAGATGAAATTTTCTTTACAGGGACAGCGGCAGAAGTAACGCCTGTGCGCTCTGTAGATAAATTGACTGTGGGCAGTGGGACTCGTGGACCGGTAACGAAGCAAATACAAGACCAATTCTTTGGGATTACCAGTGGTAAATTATCAGATAAACACGGGTGGTTGACTTATGTGCAACAGAAGACGCCTGTGGGTGATTAATTGTGAAGATTACTTCTCATCAATGAGATAAGGAGCAGATGCAATATGTTACTAAGTGGTGCAGAAATTGTGATGGAATGTTTGTTACGTGAGGGTGTGGATGTGATTTTTGGGTATCCGGGTGGGGCGATTTTGCCAACTTATGATGCCATGACAAAATACCCACAAATTCACCATGTGTTGGTGCGCCATGAACAAGGTGCAACACACATGGCAGATGGTTATGCCCGCGCTACAGGGCGTGTGGGTGTGTGTATTGCGACCAGTGGACCGGGCGCTACAAATTTGGTCACTGGTTTGGCAACGGCGATGATGGATTCTGTGCCGATTGTTGCGATTACGGGTCAAGTTCCCCGCGCGGCAATCGGCACAGATGCTTTTCAGGAGACAGATGTTACTGGCGTAACCATTCCTGTTACCAAGCATAACTATCTCATTTCTGATATCCGCGAATTAGCATATTGCATCAAAGAAGCGTTTTATATTGCTCGGACTGGTCGGCAAGGTCCTGTTTTGGTAGATATTCCTAAAGACATCCAAAACGAAAAAATAGAATTTGTTTATCCAGAAGGTGAAATCCGCTTACCCGGTTATCGCCCACCAATGTCTGCGAATGAAACTGATGTATTTGCGGCGCGTGACCTCATCAATAGTGCCAAACGTCCGATTATTTTGGCGGGGCATGGTATTATGATGTCGGGGGCTGTCCAAGAATTGCGAGAACTATCGGAACGGGCGCAAATTCCTGTATCGTTGACCCTTTTAGGTAAAGGTGCAATGCCAGAAGACCATCCATTATGTGTTGGGATGATGGGGATGCACGGCAACGCCGCCAGCAATCATGCTATTCAAGAATCGGATTTGATAATTGCGCTTGGGATGCGGTTTGATGACCGTGTGACGGGCAACTTAAAAACATATGCACCACATGCGAAGAAAATCCATGTAGATATTGACCCATCTGAAATTCATAAAAATGTGAAGGTAGATATTGGCATTGCTGGTGATTTGAAGACCGTCCTTACGCAAATTTTGCCCGGTGTGAATGGTAATAATCATCCAGAATGGCTGAATCGCATTCGGGATTGGCAAGAAGATTCAAGTGAGCGCGATATTTTATCGAATTATGATGGCGATACCTTGCTCGCGCCACAGGTGATTAACGACTTGTGGAAATTTACAGACGGCGAAGCAATTACTGTCACTGATGTGGGACAACATCAAATGATTGAAGCCCAATACTATCCACATCGCAGACCCGCAACGATGTTGACCAGTGGTGGGCTTGGCACAATGGGTTTTGGATTCCCAGCCGCCATCGGTGCGAAATTTGGTAGACCCAATGAACCAGTGTGGGCGATTGTGGGTGATGGTGGTTTTCAGATGACCTTGTGCGAAATGGCAACGGCTGTTCAAGAACAAGTAGATGTGAAAATTGCCATCATCAACAACGGATTTTTGGGGATGGTGCGCCAATGGCAAGAGTTCTTCTATGAAGAACGGTATCATGCTACGCCAATGGTGAGCCCCGATTTTTGTAAATTGGCAGAAGCCTATGGTGTACCGAGTATGCGTGTGACCAAACGTGAACAGATTCAAGAAGCTGTTGAATTTGCTCATAGTCATAAAGGGCCCGTTCTGATTGAATTTGTGGTCGAAAAAGAAGAAATTGTGTATCCAATGGTGCCAGCAGGCGCAGATTTAGACAAAATGCTCCGTCGTCCGAAAAAAGGGGAACAATAAACTATGTCGAATAGTACATCAAAACAAGTGGTAGTCGCGTTGGTCGAAAATAAACCCGGTGTTTTGAATCGGGTGGCAAGCCTGTTTCGCAGGCGAAATTATAACGTAGATAGTCTCACTGTGGGGCGTACCCATAAGGGGCATGTCTCGCGCATGACAATCGTTGTGGATGTTGCGCGTACCGATGTGCGCCAGATTGTATCGAATTTATACAAACTGGTGAACGTGATTGATGTGAAGGCACTCACTGGTGAACCGCATGTGAGCCGCGATTTGGCACTCATCAAAGTTCGGACAGATGATGTGGAATCACGCAATGCGGTGACAGAAGTTTGCGACCGTTATCCCGCCCGGATTGTTGATATTGGCGTGAAATATGCTATTGTCGAAATCACGGCACAAGAAGATTTAGTTGAGCATTTGATTGATGAATTGCGTCCGATTGGCATTGTAGAACTCGTCCGTACAGGGGTTGTTGCGATGGGACGTGGTGTCCGCATTTTGGATACCGATTATGAGCCTGTGAACCATCTTCAAAATGCAGGCGACTTAGAACGCTACGGCGTATAGACTAGGTGTTTTGCGTGGGATGGATGCAAATTCATCCATCCCATATAAACCAACTTAATGGATAAATCAACACATAGAGGGAAAAAGCAACAATGGCAAAACTTTTTTATGATAAAGATGCGGATATTGCTCTGCTCAATGGAAAGACTTTGGCGGTAATTGGGTATGGTAGTCAAGGACATGCTCATGCGCTAAATGCCAAAAATAGTGGGGTGAAAGTGGTTATTGGCTTGCATGAAGGTAGCAAGAGTCGTGCAAAAGCCCAAGCCGATGGTTTGGAAGTATTATCTGTGGCAGATGCGACTAAAGTCGCCGATATTATTATGATTCTGACACCCGATACGAATCAGGCTGAGGTTTATGCCCAACATATTGCGCCAAATATCAAGGCGGGTGCGATGTTGATGTTTGCACACGGGTTTAATATCCACTTTAAGCAAATTGTTCCACCTGCAAATGTTGATGTGACGATGATTGCGCCCAAAGGTCCCGGACATCGTTTACGCGAAGTATATGTTGATGGGGCAGGTATCCCCGGTTTAATTGCGGTAGCACAAGATGCGACTGGCAAGGCACATGCTTTGGCATTGGCTTATGCAAAAGCGATTGGTTGCACCCGCGCAGGTGTCATTGAGACCACCTTCAAAGAAGAAACCGAGACCGATTTATTTGGTGAACAAGCAGTACTCTGTGGCGGTGTAACAGCATTAGTACGTGCCAGCTTCGAGACATTGGTCAAGGCAGGGTATCAACCAGAAATCGCATACTTTGAATGTATGCACGAACTCAAGTTAATTGTTGATTTGTTGTATCAGGGTGGACTTAGCTATATGTGGTATAGCGTGAGCGATACCGCAGAATATGGCGGGTATGTGACAGGCGATTTGATTGAAGGATTGGTCAAAGAGGAAATGTCTGGTGTATTACAACGGATTCAAGACGGGACATTTGCCAACAATTGGATTGCCGAAAATAAAGCGGGTCGTCCGAATTTCAAACCACGTCGCGCTGGCGAACATGACTTGTTGCTAGAAAAAGTGGGTGAAGAACTGCGCGATATGATGCCATTCCTGAACGCTAAGAAAATTAAACAAACCGATTAATTTCATCATCCCAATGGAGGAAGTGGACAATGACTAGGCGAGTATATGACCCCAACCGCGTGATATTTTTCGATACAACGTTGCGTGATGGTGAACAAAGTCCGGGCGCAACACTTACCAGTGCCGAAAAATTAGAGATTGCCCGTCAATTGGCGCGGTTGGGGGTAGATGTGATTGAGGCGGGGTTTCCCGCCGCATCGCCTGATGATTTGGCGGCGGTGCAACGGATTGCGCGTGAAGTGGGCGGTGAAGATAATTCTCCAACAATTTGTGGATTGGCGCGGGCTGTTGAAGGCGACATCCGCACTTGTTGGGAAGGTGTAAAATATGCCAAGCACCCACGTATTCATACTTTTTTGGGGACATCGGATATTCATCTGAAATATCAAACGGGACTAAGCCGCGAACAGGCATTAGAAGTGATTCGTAAAGCCGTTACATTGGCACGTAGTCTGTGTGATGACGTGGAATTTAGCCCGATGGATGCTGGACGGACAGATATAGAATTTCTTGTCCAAGTGTGTGCGCTGGCGGTAGAATGTGGCGCAACTACATTGAATATCCCCGATACAGTCGGTTATGTTGCTCCAGAAGAATGGCGCGAAACTATCGCAACACTCATCGCAGAAACTCCGGGTGCTGGTGCGGGTAGCGGGGTTGTATGGTCTATTCATTGTCATAACGATTTGGGATTGGCGACTGCCAATACACTTGCGGGTGTGTTGGCAGGGGCGCGTCAGGTTGAGGTGACAATCAACGGTATTGGAGAACGTGCTGGCAATACGAGTTTAGAAGAAGTTGCTATGGCACTTCATACCCGCCCACAATTTTACAATCTGCAAACAGGCATTAATACGCGCGAGATTATGAAAACAAGCCGTATGGTCAGCAATTATACAGGTATGATGGTTCAGCCAAATAAAGCCGTCGTGGGTGCAAATGCGTTTGCACATGAGGCGGGAATCCATCAGGATGGTGTGTTAAAACATCATAGTACCTACGAAATTATGACCCCTGAAGCAGTTGGTTTGACACAAAGTCGTTTGGTATTGGGTAAGCATAGCGGACGGCACGCACTCAAAGTTCGCCTGAGCGAACTAGGTTATGAGATGGATGGCGATGCGCTGAATCAGGTTTTTGCTCGGTTCAAAGATTTGGCAGATGCCAAGAAAAATGTCACCGATGCCGATTTAGAAGCACTCATGGCAGATGAATTTAATAAGCCACAAGAAATTTTTACCTTGGTAGATATTCAAGTGACTTGTGGGACAATGGGAATGCCGACTGCTACCGCCAAATTGCACAATGCAAAGGGCGAGGATGTCATTCACGCGGCAGTGGGTGTTGGTCCTGTGGATGCTTGTTATCGTGCGATTGATGCCAT
>CALDGT010001239.1 GCA_937942935.1 uncultured Chloroflexota bacterium
TTGAATATGCGGGTAATGTTCACGCAACGGATATAAAGCGGCGGCGCTGGCGGCATGACATGCCAAAACAATCACTTCTGCGCCTTGGTTAATAAAAAATTCGGCAACTTCACGCACAAAATCATAAATTTCGGCATGTGGGCGCGGACCATAGGGGACATGCTTTTGGTCTGCAAAATAGAGGGTTGGGATATGAGGGAGCAATCGGTGAATTTCTCTTAAGACCGATAGCCCCCCTACTCCTGAATCAAATACGCCAATTTTGCCGTTCATTTTCCATTCGCTAACAACTTCTCGCGGGCGGCATCTACAAATGCTTTGAATAAAGCACGCATTTGTGTCATATTTTGCAAATCTTCTGGATGCCATTGGACAGTGAGCGCAAACCGTTTATCTGGCATTTCAGATGCTTCGATAATGCCGTCTGGCGCATAAGCAGTAATTTTTACATTAGAGGCGGGCTTCATGACCGCTTGGTGGTGCAAACTATTAACTGAAATTTGCTCTGTTTTCAAAATTTTTGCTAATTTACTATTGGGGTCAATTTTTATATCATGCAACAATGTGCCACGAGACATCCCTACTTCAATATCATGAGAATAAGTTGTCTCCATTTCAGATGGAATATCTTGAAGCAACACTCCACCAAATGCCACATTAAACACCTGATGCCCCCGACAAATGCCAAGAATGGGCAAGTCGTCCGCGACTGCCCACTTAGCAATTTGAATTTCGGCGGTATCACGCTCACGTAAGATGAGTGCCGTTTTTGCATGTTGTGTTGCGCCATAAAATTGGGGGTCAACATCGCCACCACCGGGCAATAATACAGCATCTACCCGTTCATAAATTGCACGGAGTGTTTGCTCATCTAAATCACACGGTATAACCACAGGCAAACCACCCGCCTCTACAATCGCTTTGGCGTTTGGTTCGTATGCAGAGATATAACGATTGTTGTTGCGCTCAAGAATTGACCCAGTAATGCCAATTAATGGTAGCATAGGTGATTAGTCTCTACGTTCCTTCAAGCGGGCGGCTTTACCACGCAAATCGCGTAAATAATACAATTGAGCGCGACGCACTTTGGCGTGACGCAATACTTCAATTTTTTCAACGCGAGGGCTGTGGAGCAAGAAAGTACGTTCCACACCTACTCCGTGGCTGGCAATACGGCGCACAGTGAAATTAGCATCATTGCTATCACCATTGCGACGGCGAATCACCAAACCTTGAAAAATTTGGACACGTTCCTTGCCACCTTCAATAATACGGACATGGACTTTCACAGTATCACCAGTGGTAACTTGTGGATGACCACGTTTTTCCATAGTGAGTGATTGCATTAACTCGTTCACGATGATTTATCCCTTCAATCAAAAAAATACGCCCTTAAATGGCGTATGGGTTATCTCTTAATTTAGCGAACATCCATTATAACAACCGATACCTACATTCTCAAGGGTGTTAGTCTGGCATCAAGCGTACCACACGAAGCAACCCAGCAATGCTTTTTGCATCTTGAATCTCACCTTTATCCACCATATCTAGGGCTTGCGAGAGTGGAATTTTGATGACCTCGATAAATTCATCACTATCCATTTCTAAGCGAGATTCAATCAAATCACTCGCACGAAACAAGTGAATATATTCAGTTGTATAACCGGGCGCGACAAAAATTCCGCCGATAGGGGTCAGGTTTTGGGGTTTATAGCCCGTTTCTTCTTGCAATTCGCGTTCTGCACACACAATTGGCGCTTCATTCGGCTCAAGAGTACCTGCTGGAATTTCGAGCATCACCCGCCCTGCCGCCAAGCGATATTGGCGCACCATCAACACATTTTTTGCTTCATCTAATGCGACAATCGCCACAGCACCCGGATGTGTGATGATTTCACGTTGGCTGGTCTGACCATCTGGCAATTTCACACTCACCAAATCCAATTTGACCACCCGCCCCTGATAGATGGGCTGGCGGTCTATGGTCTGTTCATCGAGAATTTTATTATCGCTCATGGGATAATCAATTCTTGGTT
>CALDGT010001240.1 GCA_937942935.1 uncultured Chloroflexota bacterium
GGTTTGAAAAAACATCGTGTATAATAAACACATAGACGCGACTTTTTCTAGGAGCTGTGAAACGTGGAACTTTCGTTAGATACAGTACGGGCAATTGCAGAACTCGCCAAATTAGAATTGACTGAAGACGAAATTACCCTGTATGCAGGGCAATTGTCGAATATTTTAGGCTACTTTGACCATCTTTCGCAATTAGACACATCTCATATTGACCCATTAGCGAGTGTATTGCCATTAAGCAGTGTGATGCGCGAAGATGTCACAAAACCCGCGCTCGCGCCAGAGGTCGCCATTAGTAATGCACCGTCTGCCCAAGACCAACAATTCCGCGTTAGTGCTGTGTTGGATGAATAGGGGTATATCATGGCAAATAAACGTTTATTGCTGATTGAAGATGATTACGATGTCGCAGAGATGCTCCTGCTCTATTTTAAGTCACACGACTATGAGGTGCTTCATGCCGATAACGGCACAGATGGCGTAGAAATGGCACGCACCCAATTTCCAAATCTCATTTTGCTCGATGTCATGCTCCCCGATATGGATGGATATGATGTCTGTGTCAAATTACGCCGTAGCGCCATGACCAAATATATCCCCACCCTATTTTTGACCCAACGGGATGAACGCGCCAGCAAAGTACGCGGGCTAGAATTGGGCGCAGATGATTATATCACCAAACCATTCGATATTGATGAATTACGCTTGCGTGTACAAGGGTCTATTCACCGCGCCACGCGCGAAAATTTGCACGAAACCCGCACAGGTTTGCCAACCGGCACAATGGTTGAAGAAGAACAAGCCTCAAAAGAAGCCAGTGGGCGTGCTTTTCATAAATTGTTATTCGGCATCAATGGTTTTAATGCCTATAACGATAAATATGGTTTCGTAGCAGGGAACGATGTCCTGAATTATGGCGGAAGCATCATTCATAAAGTGTTATCGCAAATGGGGACAGCAGACGACTTTTTAGGTGTCGTTGGAGATGACTTTGTTGTGATGACCCATGCAGATGATGTCAAAAATTTAGAATCGTTGGTCGTCAATCAATTTAATCAAGAAGTCAAAGCCTTTTATGCGTTCACAGATGTGGAAGCAGGTGGCATTATGGTGGATGAAAACACATCAAATGCCAAACTCATCCCATTCATGACGATGACATGCACAACAACGGCGTATACACCCGCCAAAAAGTAGAAAGGCACATGGTTGGATTGGCACACCCTGCGCGAAGTGATGGTTCAAGACCAGCTCTGTAAACACGGGATAAATGACCCGCGCGTATTAGAGGCAATGCGTCATGTGCCACGCCACATTTTTGTACCAGAAGAATTTCGGCATCAAGCCTATGATGATACTCCCCTCCCTATTGGCGATGAGCAAACCATCTCACAGCCCTTTATGGTTGGGTTAATGACCCAACTTTTGGGATTACAAGGTCATGAACGAGTCTTAGAAATTGGGACAGGATGTGGGTATCAGACAGCAATTTTATGTTATTTGGCGAAATTTGTTTATACCATAGAACGCCTTCCAACACTGGCAAAAATCGCCCAACATCATTTAGCTGAATTAAATATCTACAATGTTTTGGTAGAAATTGCTGATGGCAGTTATGGCTTGGCAAATAAAAGCCCGTATGAGGCAATTATTGTCACTGCGCTCGCACCGCAAATCCCACATCCTTTGCTATTACAACTGAGCAAAAATGGCGGGCGGTTAGTGATTCCTGTTGGTGCGGGAGAAAAGCAACAATTGTTATACATTCAACGCACGGACGAAAATTATACCCAACAAGTCATCACCCCTGTGCGGTTTGTGCCACTCATCGGCAAATTTGGATTTACTCCCCCAAATCCAAATCAGTCGTAGTGAGGTGGATAATATCATCTATTCTGATGGTTGTGTCATTTCGGCTTTCATCTTCGCAAATTTTTCGATGAACGCGCCCGAATCTGTGGCAACCAAAACCCCTGTCAATTTGTTGATAACCAATTCGCCCAAATGATTAATCAAGTGGTTAATTTGTTGGCGCATAATCGCCATTACATCATCCCAAACGACTTCTTCGGGCAATTGTGGCTCACGGAGGCTACGGGTACTTTCTAGGTAGGTCATGAGAGGTTCAACTGTCGGAAAAACCAATTTACTGGGCAAATCGCAACGCATCACAGCATAAAAATAACGCGCCAAATAGCGCGAGCCATTTTCTAGGGCAAAGCGTTCACTCGATGGACTTGGGGGTTGAATTTGCATCGCGCCAGACCGCGCCAATAAGACCACCGCACGGCGCATCAACACTTTAAGCTCTGGCATATTTTCGACACCATTGGTCGCCACCAACAATACTCCATTTGGCTTTAATACACGCCGAAATTCGAGTATGCCATCATCAATATTGGGCAAGTGATAAACCATATGATTCGCCATCACCACATCAAAAGATTTATCTGCAAAGGGCAATTTGAGGGCATCGGCAACGGCTATCTGGTTTTGTGCGGGGTGTGCAGAGAGCATCCCCATAGACAAATCAATACCATGATAGTGAACATTTGGTGCAATGGCTTTCATAGCAGGATAATAACTGCCTACCCCACTGCCAACATCTAAGACATGCTCATCACCACGCCATGAGAGATTACCAAGCACCCAATCCACAAAATTACTTTTGGGGACTGTGTATTTTTCATGAATCTCTTGGCGAATTCGCAACGACTCGTCTGTGGCGTATTGTTGGCGTACAAACTCTACACTGAAGTTCATTAGTTTTGCACCTTAATGTCCAAATGAATATACCTATAGATTAACTGAATGCCCACTTTTCTGCAACCATAAAATAAACATTTCTATTCCACCGTATCTTCATATTCATAATAATTTTTGCGGGTCGGCTCGACAGTCGGTTGATAATAATTGGGTGTGACAGTGGGAGTGCTATATGGTGTGAGTGGGCGCTGACGCATGATACGGCGATTATATGGGCGAATGAATAACGCATATAACATCAGTCCTACTGTGCCAACCAACATCGCCGCCGCGCTCCCCCAAATTGCCGCAATTCCAACACGCTCCCAATTGGGAGTGAAGGATGTCTCTACGACTGGGGTAATGGTTGTGGATGTGGGGCTAAAACGAATTGTCTGACCACCATATTCTAACACAGCGACTTGGCTGGTGGTATTGAGTTGGGCAATCATATTTTCGGTGGTGGTTGCCCGATATTGAACACTATCCACAAACAAAGCATATTGTCCTTCTGGCAAATTATTAAAACATACCAGTCCTTGTTCGCGGGTAGGAGAAGCTTCAAGCGAAGCGGTATTAATAATCACACCACGCATGTCGTGAAGGGTGACGATAATACCCGATTGGAGCAATGGTTCACCGGGGTCGCGCATCATATTGCCATTATCATCCTGATAAGCACGCACACAAAATTGACCAGAGCCTTGTGCCTGTGCAGGAGAAATGAAAGAGATATTTAGCACCAAAAAAATTAAAAAGAGTATCCACTTGCCCATAGTGTCGTCCTTAAAAATACTTATAGGGGCATGATATATCATGCCCCTACGACAATCAATAGATATACCTATCAAGTAGGTATTTTATCCGCGCCGACTAATCAAAATTGTGCCGATAATACCACTGACCAATGTAAAACCAGCCAATGCCAAGATGATAATGCCCAAGTTAGCCAGCAAACCATCATTGCTATCAGTGGCAGGTGTTTGGGCAGGTTGTTCAACAACGGGAGGTTGTTGAGGTTGGACTTCAACTGCAATAGTGGGTTCAACAACGCCAGCCGCCGCCCCAAATGAAACCGCCAAGCGTTCACCGGCTACCACCCGCAATTGGAATTGGCTTGGGGTGGTCATCCCATAACCATTTGGTGGCGCAACCACAACCACATAATTTCCGCCTGCGGTCAGATTATCAAAGCAGAACGGTTCTGGGTTGCCTTCGGTGAGGAATGAACTCACATCTGCATTGTCGAGACGCAAGGTAATCGTGCCACCAACAACTGGGGCTTCACCTTCATCTACAAAACGATTGCGATTGACATCATCAAAGAAGGTCACACATGCCCCTGTGACGGTTGTTTCTGGATTCATCGCAATCGTTGTCGGCTCGACAACGGGGGCAGGTGGCAATGTATTGGTTGGTGCGACTGTAGCCGATGGTTGTACAGCCTGTGTCACTTCGGCAGGTTGCGACACGACTTCTGTCGCTTCTGGGGTAACTTGAGTAGGCTCTTCTGTAGCGACCACTTCTTCGGTTGCGGTGGCTGTTGGTTGTGTGGTCGCTGTTGGATTAACAACACTCCCACCCATTGGAGTTGCGGTGACAAATAACCCAGAATTGCCTTGTGTACGCGGCACTGTGGTCAATGTTGGCGCGGGTGTGTTG
>CALDGT010001241.1 GCA_937942935.1 uncultured Chloroflexota bacterium
ATATCCTATATACATTATCGGGATATTGCATCGTAAAGGAGATGATGTGCGCGTGGTGGGGCGTAGCCGAATTGGGAACGCAATGACCATCTTCTTAATTATTTACGGCTGTATTGCGATGGGACTCACCCTCATTTTAGCATCTACCCCATTATTTATTATGGGATTGGGCTGGTCAGCAGTCATGACAATCACCATCTATGCGACATTGCGCCAACGGTATGAATTTGGCAACTACCCCGAAAAATGGCTCATGAGTCGGGATGCGCTCAATACTCGGTTATAATAAGATATGATAAATTCATCATCCCAAAGGGGGGATTATGTGGAAATGGCTACAACCCAGATACAATTTTAATTTTTATACCACTAAAACATTGGATGCGTGTAAAGAAATTCTCATTGAGGCTGGCGATAACGGTATAAAACCAGAAGATAATTTCCGTAAGATGATTTCACGCGGTAGACGCGCCCCATACAAACACTACATCAAAGTGCATGAAAAAATCAATTTAGCCACATTTGAGATTGATGTTCATAGTCCAGATGTTGCAATTGAATTTGAAATTGTCGGCGCAATGACACCCGAACAAGATGGTACACGGGTAGAAGGGACAAGTCGCATCTCACGGATAGAAAAATCGGTGGTGGGTTTTAGTGCCATCTACATGAGCTTGGTTTTAGTCTTGCCGTGGCTCTTAGCCGATGTGAAACAAGAAGTGGTGTTATATGGCGTTGGCATATATATCATTTTTTTCTTCATAATGTGGGCATCACTTTGGCTAAATGTGTTCTTTCGCGGGGATAAAATCCGCAAAATGCTAGGCGGTTTAATTGATGGAGAAAACCCCAAGCAAACAGGGAGATGAGCAATGAATGGAATTAGTGCATTTTGGAAGGGATACGAAGCCGATTTTGAATCGCCACACACACTCGAAACGTGTATTGAGATATTAAACGACCAATCTTTTGGCGATTATTTTGAGCGCCACCCAGAAACAATTCTGAACCCCATGTTTGTGGATGTGAACCATGTCTCGGATGATGATTATACGTTCATCCTCAAAAAACGCTTATTTTGGGGAAAGTCGTATTATGCCGATTTCACAGGTAGGCTCACCCGCATGGGGGATAAAACGCATGTCAGCGCCACACTCGGATTTTCTGGAGGGATGCGGCTCTTTCAATTGGTTTATATGATGGTGGTGGTGTTATTCATCATCGGCGCAACCGCTTATTCACTCAGTCCCAATAGACCGCCCGCCAATCATTGGCTCATGTTGCCCATTTTATTGAGTATCCAGTGGCTTACGGTCATCACCCCTATCAATCAATTCATGCGTGTGCCTTTGAACTGGTTGAGTGGCATCCCAGAAACCCCGCCAGACCAGATGACCCCTTCCTTATGGAATGTGTTTAAGCGTGAGTTAAATGCCTATACCCCA
>CALDGT010001242.1 GCA_937942935.1 uncultured Chloroflexota bacterium
CAACCCCGCCCGCACAAGTTGAACAGGTAGCAATCCGCCCAACCAACACAGTACAACCGACCATTACACCAGTGAGCAGAGCCACGCTCACAGCTCAGGCGTTGATTGCGTTGGATACTGCAAGAACGCAGACCGCGCCCACACAAACGCCGATAGTGGATGTTGTTATCACCTCAACACCGAGCGAGCCCCCGATTGGAGCGACGATGACGGCGGACGTTGGGGCGACAATAATAGCCCAAGCCTTATCATCCCCAACCCCAAGTACAACCCCCAATAATGTGCGAGAAATAACCGACACAGCACGAGTGACCAGTGAGATACTCAATGTTCGGATATGTGCAAGGACAGATTGTGAGTCATTAGGGCAATTGGTTAGAGGGGATTATGTGGATGTGACGGGCAGTGTAGATGATGGTCAGGAAATTGAGGGTACACGGGTTTGGTATCAGGTGCAATATAATGGGCAGGTGGGATATGTAACTGGTGCATTTGTATCACTTGCATCGGTAGAACCGCCCAGTGCGCCGATAGTGAGACCTGTGGCGACTGCACAAAATAATGCTATATCGCCTATCCAGCCGACACAGCCGATAGTCGCGCCTGTGAGTAACTGGAGTTGTAGTGGGGATGAGTATAATTGTACTGATTTTGGGGCAGGTAAATCATTATCTTGTCAACAGTTATATGAGTATATGAGTGCTTGCCCGAATGACCCCTCACGATTAGATAGAGACCGTGATGGGCGGTTCTGCGAGACACAATGCGGATAGCCAACACAATTAAATTAGAGTTGATTCGATAGGGGATTCATCAGCTTGTCCCTTTATGCAAAATCAATGCTGTATGCTAAAATAAAAAGGCTTGGTTGTGCTTCCTACGGCATTAACAACCAAGCCTATGAACTATGGTGAGGGGTTTATCCCTTCACCCCCGAAATGGGGTTAATCACATTTGCACCGTTGACTGAGGCGATACGCCACCCAATCCACATCACCATCACACGAGAGAATATCCTCTAGGGTATTGCCCGCAGAGACCGCCACAAAATCGGCATGTGTCACAATGGCGAGTGTTTTAACCTTGCCATCGATGTCTGTGTCGACGATTTTGAAGGCTTTTTTCTCTCGGAGTGTATGGAGTTTTTTTGCGATTGCGGTTGCCAAGTTGTTCATTTTGTACATCCTTTTTTGTGTATGGGATAGACCAAATTGCTACCCTCAATAGTCATATTATGCCATATTACAGATTATATAGCAATTAAATAATAGTGTTTACAATGACCATTCATACAGCATTAAGGCTACTGAGGAGAAACAAAAACCCCCGTGTTATGGTTATCACAGGGGTTTGGGTAACGGATTAGAAGGGGAATTTGTCTTGTTCGGATTTGCTAGGTGGTGTGGGTTTCAGGTCGGATAGTGCCAGATGCACCACTTTAACCCCATAGCGTTTTGCCATCTCATCGGCGGTGGTGGTGCGGTGGCAGGTGTGATAATCCTCGCAAGCACACATCAATACGACAGGTTGCGTCTTGAGGATATTGAGCAGGTCGGATGCGCCTTTTTCCATGTCTACAATCATAATGCCTTCACCGAATTGTTTCTTGTAGTTCTTGTTGCCAAGTGAGCGCATGTGGATATAGCGAGAGCCGATGACCTTTTTGAGATTATCGCCTTGCCAAGTGGTGACACGCGAGAGGGGTGAATAGCGAGTATCTACGAGAATGGCGTTATTGGATTCGAGCCATGCTTGGATGTCATTGAGTTTAGCGCCAGTGTAACCGAGTGTATAGAGGGCGTGAAGTTGTGTTGTCATTTTGATTTATCCTTTATTAGTAAACCACATTACATTATATATATTTTAGAATAGGCGTTCCATAAATGCAAGGGTTAGGCACTTGACGTATGAAAACGAGTTAGGTATACTTGCGATAAAACAAAAGTTCTGTTATGCTGTGGGTAAGTGTTTTGTTGGTGTGATGTGCTATAGGCTAAAAACACCCTCCGCATGGCAGACTCATTATCCAGCCCTCGACTATGTGTTAGGTCGCCATCTGCTCAAGGTGGAGGAGTAGGACAAATCCTACGGGCTGGTCTTTTTGTTTATATAGGTCGTTTCTCCAATGGAGAAAGGAGGGTAGGCATATTTCCAATCCAGATATTTTATTCCGGGGAATACCGAGAAGCAAAACGAGAGGGTATACCGCTAGAGTGTTAGGTGCAGTCAAACCGCGCAAGGTGGTCATCCCGTGTACCGGGTCATTCTCATTGGCGTGGGTGGCGCGTGAGGCGGGTGTATCGGCAGATAGTATCGTGTGTGGTGACATCTCGCTGTATTCCACCGCACTCGGCAATGCCATCATGGATAGTGACTGGCGACTTGAGATTAAACCCAATACTCCCCAAGAATATGCCGACATCATGACCCCACTCATGA
>CALDGT010001243.1 GCA_937942935.1 uncultured Chloroflexota bacterium
ATTGATACAGGCTTTCAGGCGGGTGGGACAGGCGGAGAACAAACCTGCTTTGGCAGTAGCACCGTTTTAACCCACACAGGCGCAGTCAATGGGTCTGGTGGGTCTGGGATGCACGGGCGCAGTATCGCAGAATTTTTATGCGATGTCGCGCCACAATCGGATGTGTGGATGTATACCGCCTCTACGGTGAGTGAACTCGCAACCGCCATCAACACCGCCCGCGCAGGCGTCCCCGCACAAAATTTTCCTCCTGCGACCCTTATTTTGGTGACGATGAACCCATCGGGTAGCGATAGCGCATTAACCACCGCGCTCGCCAATGCGTTTAATAATAATGTGCCTGTCATCGTATCGGCGGGCAACGGCGGGGGCGGTAAAAATAATATCACCTTCACCTTTACCTCTGGTGGCACAAGCAAAGTGGTCATCAGTGCGCGTTCTGGCGATACCATCACCATCACCCCAAGCGTAGTCGGTAATGCGACCAGCATCAACCAAATTGATGGCGATTATAGCGATAATAACGCGGGGACAATCCCGCACCAATACACTGTCGGCAGTGAATGTTTGGGGGTGTGTCAATTAGAACTCACCATCACCCGCACCAACACCGATAATAATTACAATATCGCCAGCAGTTGGGCGCAAGCGAATGTCGTCCCAGATAACACTGTTGTGGTGAGTGGCGGGGCTTCGCAAGTGTTATTCTATGCCCTCGACCAAAATGTGTTGGCGGTTGGCTCGGTGTGTAGCACCCAAGTTGGGCGCTTCCCACTCACCTCGACCAGCCCACAAGGGGCATCGAATCAATCGAATAATGCCCGCATGAAGCCCGACCTCGTTGCACCAACCCATGTCAATACATCCATCAATTTAGGCGCCGCTGTTGATAGCGAATATACCTGTAGCGGTGGTTTGAGTGGGTCATCTGGCGCGGCGGCGCATGTCGCAGGGATGGCGGCGCTCATCATCAGTAATAGCAATATGTACGGCATCAATGGCGTGAGCAGTGGCAGACCTTGGCAACTGTTCTCTTATCTCAAGAGTCGTGCGATTGATGTGAATAGCAATGGGTATGACCGTGGTTATGGCGCGGGCGTGGCACAACTCGGCGACCCCACCTATAACTTATTCTATGAACGGACACTCTCTAATAATGTTGACCGCGCAGGTTTGAATGCGGGCAATACGTTATATGTGTCATCTGATAGATTGTCGAATTTTAATATCCTCAACAACACAGGCGCTCCTGCGATTCCTGTGCCAGATGGGACGATTAATAATCCATTCACCCACCTAAGCCACGCGATGCAATATGCGGTCAACAACCCCGCCTATACCAACATCGTCTTGTTACCGGGTGAATATCCCTCGTCATTCGCCATCCCCAAAGACAATTTGCACATTTTTGGGTTCGATTATGCCGATTCTGGCGACCATCCCGCAAGCCATGTTTGGGTGAGCGATATTGGTCTTATCTCTGGTGTCGAAATCATCGGACGGAGCAACATCACCATCGCTGGTTTGTCGTTCTATGGCGCGAATCCAGATTACACCTATACCAGCGACCAATTGCAAATCAAGAGCATTAAGCCGATGAACCTCGATAACGCGGGGTTAACAGGCGCGGTGACGATTGAAGGCAACACCTTCAGCAATTTCGATGCCCCAATTGACCTCGTTGCCAGCCAAAATGTGACCTTCCGCGCCAATACCTTCACCCAATTTGATGTATCGGATATTGAAGGTGTGGCGGCGTTGCGGATGGTGGTCTCTGGTACGACAACCCCCATCTATATTGAACGCAACCTGTTCACAGGCAATGATATTCCTGCTTTGCCCTATTCTTATAACAATAGCATCATCGGCGTATTCCAAAGCCAAGCGCGGATTTATAGCAACCGCATCACCAATAACACCGCGCCATCGCTTATCACGATTGATATGTGGATAGATTATCCTATCAACACCCAAGCGGGGCGGAATATTATCTTTAGCAACGTGATTGCCGATAACACCACCACCGCGCCCCTCATCCACTTGGCACAAGGCGCACAATTCCAATTCCTGAATAACACCGTTGCCAACAACATCATCAATACAGGCAATAATAACCTTGTTGCGATTATTGGGTTGGGGCGCAACGGCGATAGCAACACCGTATTCGGGACGCATGTCGCAGGCACACACAAGTTTGATATTAACAACAACTTGTTCTTTGCCAACCGCAACGGCGCAGAGAGTTCGCTCTCGATGAAATTGGTGACAGAAGTCAGCAACGTGTACGGCGGGTTTGTATGTATTGCCTTGCTCGATAACAGTGGCAATTATGCCCGTTATAACTGGTTCATCAACACCGGTTCTGCCTTCTATATCGGCGGTGAATGTAATGTGAGTCCATCTGGCGCACAAAACAACCTCGACACAATTTTGCCAAGCCTTGCACAGGAATCCCGCGATGCGTTCTATAACGCCAATTTCTTCACCACCGCCAACGACCCCGACCATCCATATCGTTTGCGTCCAGATGCGACCAGCGATTTTGGCACAACCTTTGTGTTTGACCCCGGTTTATTAGTACCCGATGGCTTTATTGTCACGGGCAATGGTTCTACCACCACGCTCACCAGCAAAAATCCATCCACCGATACTCGTGCGTTGGATGCGTTGGGTAATCCGCGTTTTGTAGACCAAAATGATTTGCAATTTGAAGAAATAGACTTTGGCGCGTATGAACTCACCGAGCCAGAAGATGTCGAATTCTTCAATAATACTGGTGGCGCATATAGCAATTACAGCGCGGGTAACTTTACCTTCACCATGAATGAAGATGGTGTCGCCAGCATCAACATGATTCAGATGGTGCGTAAAGGCTTTAAGCCATATACGGTTGACATTGTGCCAAATGTCACCATTTATGACACCAATCCCTTGAATCAATGTAATGGGCAACCCTATTTGTATGACCCCGTGTCGTATATCCTCACCTATTGCCCACCCGCCAATTTCCATAATCAGGGTATCAGCGACCCACTCGCGGGTGTTAGCTTCAATTACCGCGTGACAGGTCTGTTCGATACAGGCACAATCCCATCCCTTAGCACGTATGCGACTGTCACCGTTGCGGTGAATGCGGTCAATGATGGCACAGTAGAAACTGCGACTCAAAAACATGGTACAGACCTTGTTTCGACCTTAGTCGTGCCGTTGCGCCCACGTTATGACCTTGAGCCATTCACACTCAATGATGCGTCGGGTACATATAACCTCGACTATCCATTTACATTCAGTGGCTTCACAGAGATTAGCGACCCACAAAACTTGTTGGATGGTCCAAACCTCGCCAGCATGATTAGCAATGGTATGTTCACCTATACACCGCCATCTGGCGCGACACAAGGCATTTTTGAATTTACCTATACCGCCACCGACCAAGACGGCAACTCTGCACTCCGCAATGTGCGTGTGCGCGTGGTAGACCGCATCCTCACACAAGGCTTGCACGATAATACGGCGCTCGGCGTGGTATATAGTGGCACATGGACACCTGTGTTCAATGACCAAGCCTATCAAAAGAGCTTGCATAGCACCACCGATACCAACGCATCGGCACGCTTTAACTTCACAGGCAATAGCTTTGCGATTGGGTATATCGGCAATGGTAGCACTGCTGGCGCGGTCACAATCGAAATAGACCCAACTGGTAGCAACACATTCACCAATGTCTATGCCACCGCAGGTCTGACTTGTACCACCGTCACACCCGCCGCAGGCAACCCCATCCAAACCGCCAGCACTGGGCGCGTCGTCATCCGTTGTACGGGTATCGAAGCCTTATCTGGCGCGGCTGGCGAAGTCCACACTGTGCGGATTAACAACGATAGCACCAACGCTTTCCGTTTAGATTGGGTGCAAGTAGATGCACAACCGCTTACTATCGGCACGTATGAAGATACCGACCTGCGCCCATATTTGACCAACGGCACTTATACCGCCGATGCCAATTCAGATAATGGCACTTGGGAATTGTTTGGCGCGGTGAGCAGTCAAATTAGCTTTACCGTAGATTCATCGGTCAAACGCATCATGATTTACCGCCCAATGAATGTCGGGCGCGATGATTTGCGCGTGACGATGAGTGGTCCAAGCTGTACCACCTTTGGCGTAGATGTGTTTGGTTTGGCGCCAGATTTGATGTGGGAAGTCCCACAAACCATCGCCTTAAATGGTTGCGTGAATATCACCATCACGCGCAAATTTAGTGCTGGCAAAACAGAAGCCGCTGGTATAGATAAGATTCGCTTATTAGGCATCGCCCAACCGTTAGATGTTGGCTCATATCACACCAGTGATTTGGTCGAATATATGAACGGGCGGAATGGTGAAGTCCCCAACAGTAACGCCCAAGATGGACGCGCACACCGTTTGATGGACGGCACATTTACCTTCAATATTACCGATGCCGTAGATGCACTCGTGTTGTATCGTCATAACCTGAACCTGCGCGATAGCATCCGCATCCGCGTGTTAGATTCTGTGGGCGGGACAGCATGTACAGGCGCAAAGACCCAAATCTTTGCCAGCCCAGACCCCGTAGGTGTCTTTGGTCAACCGATTAGCATTTCGGGCTTTGGCGATTGTAGCCGTATCGAAATTATGCGCGTCAGTGGTTCTGGGACAGCGGCATGGGCATCGGTCATGGAACGCATGGTTTTGCTCCCTGCTGGCACAGGCTCTTTGGTGGCGGGTTTCTATGATAACCTCACGTTATCGCCATTCTTTAGCAATACCGCCGTTGTGAACGAAGCCAAAGCGGGCAATGGGACATGGCAACAATTCAACACAGGCGCAACACTCACCTTCACCGTAGACCCCACCGTGGTGCGGATGATGGTCTATCGTCCGATGGATTTGAGCCGCGACGATTTGCAAGTCAATTTGAGTGGTGTTAGCTGTACAACGGGCGCTTTCTCTGTGAATGTGCTTGGGCTTGCCCCAGACCCGATGTGGAATATCCCACAAGCTATTGACCTTAAAGGCTGTACCAATGTTCAAATTGTCCGCAAATTTAATGCGGGCAGAATCCCGATGGGCGTGGATGGCATCCGCTTACTCACCGCCGCCGAGATTGCCCCATTAGACCCCGGTTCATATCATACCAGCGATTTGGTTCGCTTTATGAACGGGCGGAATGGTGAAGTCCCCAATAGTAATGCTCAAGACGGACGCGCACACCGTTTGATGGATGGTACATTCACATTTGATATTAACACCTCTGTCGAAACACTCGTGTTGTATCGTCATAACTTTAGTTACCGCGATAGCATCCGCATCCGTATTTTAGATTCTGCGGGCGGGACATCGTGTACAGGCACACAAACCCAAACCTTTGCCAACACAGACCCCAATGGTGTGTTTGGGCAACCGGTCATCGTCTCTGGATTCGGCACTTGTACCAAAGTCGAAATCATGCGTATGGGCGGTTCTGCACCACAAGCATGGGCGGCTATTTTGGAGCGCATGGATTTGTTGACCGCATCAACTAGCCCATTGGCGGCAGGCTTCTATGATAACCTGAGCCTGACAACCTTCTTCACCAATACCACCATCCAAACCAATGCGGCGGCTGGTAATGGCACATGGCATCAATTGAACACTGGCGGTAGCCTGACCTTCACCGTAGCCCCATCTGTCGTGCGTTTGATGGTGTATCGTCCAATGGATTTGAGCCGTGACGATTTGCAAGTCAATTTGAGCGGTGGTAGCTGTACAACGGGCGCCTTCTCTGTGAATGTGTTTGGGCTTGCCCCAGACCCGATGTGGAATATCCCACAAGCCATTGACCTCAAAGGCTGTACCAATGTTCAAATTATCCGCAAATTTAGCGCAGGCAAAACCGCGTCTAATGGTGTGGATGGCATCCGGTTGCTCACCAGCGCCGATTTAGCCCCACTCACCGCAGGCGTGTATCATACCAGCGATTTGGTTCGCTTTATGGACGGGCGGAATGGTGAAGTCCCCAACAGTGGCGCTCAAGATGGACGCGCACATCGTTTGATGGACGGCACATTCACATTTGATATTGATAACAGCGTAGAAGGGCTTGTCCTATATCGTCATAACTTTAGCTACCGCGATAACATCCGCATTCGTTTGCTCGATGCCTCTGGTGGCACATCGTGTTCTAACCCATTAGACCACACCTTCACCAACCCCAATACCGTCGGCGACTTTAGCCAACCGATTGTCATCACAGGCTTTGGCACTTGTACCAAAGTGTTGATTAACCGTGTGGGTGGTTCTACACCACAAGCATGGGCATCGGTGCTAGAACGCATGGAATTGTTGGTTGGTCCACAACCCACCCTCACCAGTGGCAATTTGTATCAAGAATTTGCACCGGGCTTGGCATATTCTGGCACATGGACAGCCACACTCGACAGCGCATCTTCTGGAGAGCGTCACCTGAGTTCAAATGTCCTCAATGCCAGCGTGAGCTTCACTGTGACAGGCAATGGCTTCATCGTCTATCACCGCGTTGCATCAGGCGCAAGCAATAATGTTCAAGTATGTGTGACCACAGGCGCTAACCCGGCTGTTTGTACCAATTACAGCATTCAGGGTGGAACCGTGATTTCACAATTCCCAATCGGTATTTACGGGCTTGGTAATGGCACGCATACTGTGACCATCACCAACAAGCAAACGGGTGGCAACCTGTTCATTGATGCCATCCGTGTCCCATGATGACGGGGTAGGGCAATTGCTCTGCTAGAATATATAAAGAGGGCGCATCATGCGCCCTCTTATTTTGGGGGCATTATCACACCGAAAGGACTTTTTATTTAATGAAAAAATTAGGGTTATTGCTCATCTTTTTGCTAGGGATGGTCGCCTGTACCCCCACCTCTGAAGATAATACACTCCCCACACGGGTTATTTTGCCAACCAATGCCGAACTCGCCACCGAATCGGTGATAGACCCACTCGAAACAGCTACCGAATCAGTCATAGACCCACTCGAAACAGCTACCGAATCAGTGATAGACCCACTCGAAAATGCGACTGAATCAGTGATAGACCCACTTGAGACAGCCACCGAATCAGTGATAGACCCGCTCGAAAATGCGACTGAATCGGTCATAGACCCGTTGCCACTATCATCCCCACAGGCGAATATCCCCGCCGAAGCCGTCACCGAATCGGTGATAGACCCGCTCGAAAGTGTCACGGAATCGGTGATAGACCCATTAGGCAGTAATAACCCACCACCGATTGTCATCCCACCCTTGCAACAAACCCTGCCACCTGTCGCCACCCAACCCAATGACCTTAATGTGGTCATGCCGACCATTGACCTCAGCAACCTGCCGACCTCTGTGCCAACCCCCACACCGTATCCGTTGGTCGAAAATTTTGCCAATCTCACCGAGAGTATGCAAATCATACGGATAAAAGGGACGGTTGAGATTATGTATAACGAAGAGACAAGCGATGATATTTATTTGTTGCGCGATGTGAATAATTTCCCTGTCGAATTGATTTGGGATTATGAGACCATTGATAATCTCCCCGGACGTGGGCAGACTATTGAGGCGATAGGCACGATTCGCTCATCCCGTTACCCACATGCCAGCCTGATATTAGATACCATCAGCATTATCCCCATCACCCCAGCAGATGAATCAAATTCATAATCGGCGTGTGTGTTCACCGAAATAAAAAAATCCCCCAAAAACCTGCTTTTCATCCCTTTCTCCACACGGTGGGGAAAGGGGCAGGGGGATAGGGGTGGTTTTTGTGCGGTTGTGCCAGATTTTTCCCATCAAGATAATATGCTCGTAGTGTCCTGTTTACCAACATCAACCGCGAAATTATTTACAAACATCGGACGCACCCTAGCAGGGTATCTGGTGGCTGACATACGCACTGCGTGCT
>CALDGT010001244.1 GCA_937942935.1 uncultured Chloroflexota bacterium
GAATGACCTATCTTCGGTATATTGATAAATGTTCCATGCCATTCTCGCTAAAATTGGCGGACATAAATATCTTTCACTAGATGGATGTGGGGCGAGGCTTGGTTTCATTTCGACCTTGCCATCATGTGTTTGTGTAGCGAGGAAATTTTTGAGGATACCTTGTGCTAAATCTGCCGAAATGGGCGCAACTGCGAGTGCCATTAAATAGGCGAGATGGGCGGGTTGTCCGTTCCAGCTACGGTCATAATCATCACCAGTCCCTTTTGAACTGTAACCTCGCTCGGTATGCCTTGTGGCAACAAAAGATGTATGAGGGAGGGTGCTAGTTGGCGATATGAAGGCTTGGAGCAGGTGATGATACGATAGCGCGATGAGGGTATCTGTTTGTGAATCACCTGTTTGAATGAGAGGTATTGCTTGGCTGGCTTTTTCGATGGTTTCAAATGCCTCATCCCAATTCTGCTCAAGCCAATATATCGCCCGATTAAGCGAATCGCTCATTCGCCCTAATCCTGCATGGACAAATCGCACAGAAGAATTTTTTCCTGCCTCAATGCTCAATTTTGATGTGATAATCGGTTTGGCTTTGCCACTTTCTGCCCCAGATTTGGCATTTTCGAGCAGGAGTACCGGTTCTAAATTTGGATACCGCCCTAGTGATAATCCGTGAGATTGCGAAATGAGGGTGATAATGGCGAGGTCTGCTTTTTTATCATGAAGGACATCTCCTGTCAGAGATAATTCAATATCCTCGGTGGTTGTTCCTGTGTTATGAATACTAAATCGCGCCCCGACTGCATTTGATTCCATCACCCAATATTCGGCAACGAAATTTAAGTTGGGGGTGATGCTACCTTCTACACGGGCGAATCCGGGTGCAAATGCCACCAGATGCGGTGCTTGTGAGTATATTGGTGCAGACCCAATCATGCGCCCTTGATGTATCCATTGTGGGATGAGGCTCATACGCCCAATCCTGCCTCCATAACGAGTACGGAGTGAGAGCGGGGAGAGTTTTTCGTCCTCGAATAGAAGCTCCCAACTTTGGTCATCGGTATAATTGACTTTGCTCAGACGGGCATCTGCCGCCAACTGTAACGATTTGATGAATGAACTGTCGTTTGTTAGTGTGTGCATTGCCCATCGCCTTTCAGATTAAGATTGCCGTTGCCAACTTCCATCAGATTGTTGAAAAACATAATTAAATCCATCTCGGCTCATGAGGACATGATAACCCGGTCCCGCAACATACGCATTATTGACAATCATACCACCAGCATGGAATTCATAGTTAGTGACATGACCATATTCGGTATCTAATGCCCATCCAAGTGCATCACGTACAGCAACATTATCGCGCCATAACATGCCAAATCCACGTTCTGGTTGATAACGACCCTCTGGCGGGGCGATGCTGGTATCGAATTCGGTCATACCTTCTTGCCATGTATTTGGATAGAAGCGCCACTGTCCAGAAGTACCTTCTTCATTTTCATAAATCATAACCCAAATTTCATCTTGTGGCTGAATATAAAACATACGACCATTTTCAAATGCTTGCTCCGCTACAATGATTTGTGCCACCACAGGGGTCGGAAAAATATCGAGTGTTGGACTCGGTGTATTGGTGAAGGCAACTTCTATGGGTGTAGTTGCTGTTATGGTTGCAGTTGCTGTGGGGGTAGGGGAACTGATAGTTTGTAAACCTGTGTCGGTTGCAATGACGACAACGGTCACTTCACGAGTGACCTCACGGGTGACTTCCATCAAAAATTGTGTCACTTGTCGTTGCTGACACCCCACTAAAACGGCACTTAGGCAGAGGACGGCTAATAAAAATACAAATGTGGCACGAAATGGCATCATTATCTCCAAAGCTAATCGGCATCTTACAAATAAATAGCGTCATAATCTGATTGTATCAAAGCCATGACGAGTTGCAAGCGGTGTTCAGTTATCAGTGGTAATTCGGTGGCTTAATTAAATGTTAGGTGTGAAAATTGGCACAACTTGGACTAGGGATTAAAATTGTGCCAATTGTTGGGTAGACTTTTAGTGTTTTTAATAACACCCATATCATAAGGAGAACAATAAGTATGGAAGAACAAAACGAAGGCGGAATGCCCTCATACGTGGTTGTCATTACAGGTGTTTTGATTGCGGTTATTTTGATTGTCTTAGTGACGATGATTATTTTGTTAGCTGTTGGTGCGGCAAATACCCCAGCAACACCTACTATTGAAACCACCCCAGAAGTTGTCATTGAAGAAACACTCGTTATTGAACCTATTGTGGAAGAAACAGCAGTCATTGAGGAAACACCTGTTGTTGAAGCGACTCCAGAAGCGACATCAGAAACCGAAGCCACGCCAGAAATTACCCCAGAAGGCACACCATCGGCATGAATGTGAAACCATACCCGAAAAATATAGCCCTCAATAAGCAAGAGGGCTATTTGGAAATTACATGGAATATTGAAGACCGTATTTGTCGGTATCCTTTATCACACTTGCGTGAGGCTTGTCCCTGTGTGGAATGTAGGGGAGGGCATCAGAATATGGGGGCGGCACACGACCCAGATAATATTTTGATACTGCTCCCTAAGCGGTCTTATGAAATTAAAGACCTACAACTCATTGGCAATTATGCAATTCAGCCAACATGGGATGATGGTCATCATACAGGATTATATACATGGGATTATTTGTGGAAAATTTATCCGCATGATGACATTCGTCACCAAAAATGAGAATCAATTGGTTTTAGGGTGAAAGTTTGTGACATTTGCACAATTTTAACCTTGTATTCATGTTGGTGCTTGTTTGGCGGTGGTCTATAATAACGTCTATTGGCAGAAAATAATGTCTTGCTAATATGATTAACCATTTTGAAAGGATTCGCTTAAATGAAACGCATAAAACTCCTTAGTTTAGGTTTAGTTTTAGTAATTGTATCTATTTTAGTAAGTCTTGCTCCTGTTGCCGCCCAAGAAACCCTCGTGATTTGGGCAGATGCGGAACGCGCTCCAATCCTCCTTGAACTTGCCGCCGATTTTGAAGCCCAATTTGGTGTCAAACTCGAAGTTCAAGAAATGGGCTTTGGCGATGCTCGTGACCAATTATTGGTTGCTGGTCCAGTTGGCGAAGGTCCAGATATTCTCATCAACCCACATGACTCGGTTGGTGCTTTGGTTGCCAATGGCGCGATTGTCCCCATTGAATTGGGCGATTTGGCAGATAGTTTCTATCCCTCTGCCATCAATTTGTTCACCTATCAAGACCAACTTTGGGCGTTGCCATATAACCTCGAAAATGTGGCACTCATCCGTAACGTCGACCTCGTACCAGAAGCACCCGCGACACTCCAAGAAGTTCGTGCTATCAGCGAAGCCTTGGTTGCCGAAGGTCTGTATGGTTTGGTCATTCGTACCGATAGCCCATATCACTCATATCCCATCTTCACCGCTTTCGGTGGTTATATCTTTGGCTTCAACGAAGATGGCACCTATAATCCATCAGATATTGGGTTGAATAGCGAA
This sequence comes from uncultured Chloroflexota bacterium, assembly GCA_937942935.1. Taxonomy (GTDB): domain Bacteria; phylum Chloroflexota; class Anaerolineae; order Aggregatilineales; family Phototrophicaceae. Next base: position 3,539 of record CALDGT010001244.1, read on the forward strand.
GGTGGTCTCGCCGCCGCTCAATGGATTTCTGATATGTATGTCGCCGACCTCATGCCACAAAATATCGGCGAAAATGAACTCTTTGACTTGTTTGAAACTGGTCAAGCCGCCATGATTATCGAAGGCGTTTGGTCATCCCAACGGATTCGGGAAGCCGCCGAAACAGGTGGATTTACCTATGCTATTGACCCACTCCCCGGCGCCGAAGGTGTTAGCGAAAATGGCGCACCATTTGCTGGTGGTCAAGGCTTCTTTATCAGCGCCTTCAGCGAAAATCAACTCTTGGCAGAAACCTTCTTGCTCGATTTCGTTGCGACAGTTGACGTGATGACACGCCTGACCCAACGTATTCCCGCCTTTGTTGGTGTGGTTGTTGAAGATAGCAATGTCGAATTCTTTATTAATGCTGGCTTGAATTCTCAACCCATGCCTGCTATCCCAGAAATGGGTTCGGTGTGGAAGGGCTGGGGTGATGCAATCGTCCTCATCAGCCAAGATGCAGACCCCGTTGCAACCATGAATAACGCAGTTGAACAAATCAATGCCGCCCTTGCCTTGCGCCAAAGCACCAGCAAAGTGGTTGTCATTGCTGGTAGTTTGCAAGCCGCCGCTGGTTGCGAAGGTGATTGGGACCCCGCTTGTACTGTGACCCAAATGACCGATAGTGGTGGTGGCATTTATACATTTGCTGTGACCCTCCCTGCAGGCGAATATGAATATAAAATAGCTATTGGTGGTGGTTGGGACGAAAATTATGGCTTGAATGGCGTAGCTGGTGGTGACAACATTCCCCTTAGTGTCACCGAAGAAATGGAAGTCATGTTCAGCTACAATGATGAAACCAAAGCCATTGCCGATAGCGTCAACAATCCAGATGCGTTGGAACAAGGTGCTGGCGTTAGCGACACCGTCGTGATTGCTGGTACAGTCCAAAGCAAAGTCGGTTGCGCTGGTGACTGGGACCCCGCCTGCCTCGATAGCCAATTGGTCTTTATGGGCGAAGGCAAATACGAAGCCACATTCACCCTCCCCGCAGGCGAATATGAATATAAAGTCGCCCTCAATGGTGGTTGGGATGTGAACTTTGGCGCCGCTTGTGTCGCTGGTGGTGATAATATCGCGCTGTCATTGGCAGAAGAAACCGCCGTTACTTTCACCTTTGACCAAAACACTGGCTTGGTCAGTGATAGTGTCAATCAACAAACCGACTGCTAATTTTAGGCTAATATAAACTATGGTCACTTCGACTAATACAGCAAGGTCTCCGCAAGGAGACCTTGCTGTTTCAAACACACCTGTATTCAGAAAGACCATCGGCATCATTTTGAAGTACGCAGGGTTGATGCTATTAGACGCATTTGCGTTGGTATTGATTTATGCGTTCTTCTATGACGGGGCGGGAGGGCTTGCAATAACAGTTGCTGTAATTACAATTATGGCGAATGTTTTTGTGCTTGTTCCAAGCCTATACCCATTAAAATGGATGACACCGGGTTTAATGCTGGCGACCTTATTGGTGGTTTACCCCATTATCCTCACCGTTCAGACGGCATTTACGAATTATGGGGATGGTAATTTGTTGGTCAAAGAACGTGTGGTTGACCTCATCAAATCACGAGGCTATGTGCCAGATAGCGCCACCACTTATAAATGGGTGCCATTCACAGCGAGCGAATCGGAATATGCTTTGTGGCTAGTAGATAGCACAGGGCAATCTTTGTTTGTTTTACCCGGACAAGCTCCAGTCGAGTTAGATTCGACCTCATTAGGATACTCTGAAGCCTCTGCACGTTACTTATTTAATCCTACTACTGCCGAATTATTTGATTCTATTTCTAAGACGACTTATGAGGATGTCCAAGTTTATACAGATGGCACTTCTTATGGGTTATGGGTTTTTAAGGATAATGATAGAAGTGTTTTATATGCGTTCCCCAATTTGCCTATAGCAGAGACTATTTTCTTTCAGGGACGCAATTTGCCATCGTTGGGTGAAGGGTTAGATATTACTTATCCTGATGGCGAAAAAATTCCAGCGACAATTGGCTCATTTACTCGTATTGAGAACCTTGCTGACCAAGCCGAAGCCCTTGCATCGTTATCATTAGGCGTTGAAGGTGGCGACCAACTCATCGTAGGCGACCCAAATTCAATAACCCCAAGCATTACAGGTTATACACGCCTTGAAAATTGGGATGCTTTGGCAGAAAAAGAACATATTGAATATGATGCCCCATTGGGGAATGTGGTCTTTGAAACACTCGATTTGAATATTCGCTATATTTATGACCCAGAACAATCCCTCATTAATGACCAATTTAGCAATGGCTCTGGGATTGATGCTTATTATGATGTTGCTGTCTATTCTAATGGGTCTGAATATGCGCTGTGGCTAACTCGTTTAGGCGCAGAAGACCCCGGTCAAGCCTATCTTGCATTGCCAAATCAAGCTGTTGAGCAATTGACCTATAAAGATAATCGTGGGCAAATTGTCGAAGAAATGCAAGAAGATTATGGCATTGTCCTTACACCTGCTGATAAAGGTATTCCACAAAGCATCGGTGAATTTACTCGTAGTAACGATATTCCTACCGATACAACGTTGGTCTGGGGCGGTGAAAGCGGCGATTCTGTCAAAATTGGTGTTGTAGATACGACAAATCGGTTTGTGGTGGACTTAGAACAACGGGTTGCATTAGACCGTGCTTATGGGTATGTCTTTAGTTCTGTTGAGTTTTATGCTAAAGATGATGATGCCAATTCGATTGCACTATGGCTTGGGAATGGGAACAATCCAAAACGCCCTGCCGCCGCCCAATTTGCCGCTTATATTGCTATACCCAACCAAACAGTGTTGGTCAATAATCCATCGCGTGTGCGCCCATCGGGTTATATCCCCGCCGAATATGAAGGGTATCGGCAATTGATTAGCGATAGTGAACGGATTGCAGGGACATCATTCTTGCAAACAGTGAGCTATGATTATTTTGGTGAAGAAGGCGATACACTCGGTGTAAAAAATACTGAGACAGTTGGTCGTCCATATTTGCTTCGTTATGAATACAATACCGAAACAGAGACCTTTACCGATATTTTGGAAAATGTGACCTATACAGCCGATGATGTCTGTGAAGTTCCAGAGATTATCACTGAAACAGGTGAAGTTATCTCTGCGAATGAACCCATTTGTGGTTTCTTTAGACGTACTGATACAACAACAGTATTTTCGACTAATAAATCATGTACAGACCAACAAGAATGTTTAACCCCCGGTTATCGTTTGCCAATTGGCACACATAACTTCTCTCGGTTGGTTACAGACCAACGTTTGCGCGGTCCGTTGGTAGATATTTTTGTGTGGACGGTCGTATTTGCGGCTGGGTCGGTGTTAACGACATTTTCGCTTGGCTTGTTTATGGCGCTCATTTTGAATGACCCAATGATTCCTGCGCGTAAATTGATTCGGTCATTGCTGATTATTCCATACTGTATTCCCGGCGTGATTAGTATCTTGGTTTGGCAGGGGATGCTGAATCAAAATTATGGGATTATCAACACGATTTTGAATTGGCTTGCTGGTTCACCAGAAACACCCATCGCTATTAACTGGCTCAACCATGCGATTATATCTAAAGTTGCAGTGTTGTTGGTGAATTTGTGGCTTGGCTACCCTTATATGATGTTGATTAGTAGTGGTGCATTGCAATCTATCCCATCCGAAGTGTACGAAGCCGCCGCCGTAGATGGTGCTAACCCACAACAACGTTTCTGGCAAATTACTCTGCCATTGTTGCTTGTCACATTGGGACCACTCCTCATCGGCTCATTTGTATATAATTTCAATAACTATATGCTGATTGCGGCATTAACAAATGGGAATCCACCAATTGAAGGTTCTCCTGTGCCAGCAGGCTATACCGACATCCTTATTAGTTATACCTATCGAATGGCATTTGGCAATCAATCGGGTGCAGATTATGGTTATGCCTCTGCTATCACGATTGTTATTTTCTTGTTGGTTGCTGTGGTGACACTCATCCAATATCGTTATACCAAGACTTGGGAACAGGTAGGTGAAAATGTCTAGTCAAGCGATGCCTTCTGGAGGTTCAGGGGATAGACAAAAGTCTGTGATGGTGATGAGCCAACGCGAAAAGTTCATTAGTTTGTCTTTTCGTATGACAATCATTTTCATCGCTATTCTCTTTGCATTGTTCCCTGTTGTATTTGTTATTTCATCTGCTATCAATCCCGGTGGAACACTGGCAACACGTACCCTCATCCCCAATGTAGATGACCCGTCTGAATTGCTTAGTAATTTCCGTGCATTGTTGGTTGATGAACTCGAAATTTATCCGTTTTGGACATGGATTGGTAACTCATTTGTCAT
>CALDGT010001245.1 GCA_937942935.1 uncultured Chloroflexota bacterium
ATTCAGGTGTTGGATTTATCTACACAGTCACAGGTCATGCACACGGACAATATACTGGATGTAGAACCCTATATCATTCAATTTACGCCAGATGGAACGGGATTATTGGTATATACAGATGCCAGTTTCACCCTGTGGGATATTTCAACCAGCCAAGTTATACACGCATACGACACGGCTTATATGGAACTTGAACCGTGGGGTGCAACCATCTCAGAGGATGGTGCGGTATTATTGACCAGCGCAAGGTGGTTAAGAGATAGTCAATTCATTATTTTTGATGTTCAAACGGGTTCACAAATCTTTTCAACCAGTACACCACCTAGGGCATCTTCTGTCAATTATTATAACCACATGTTCCCAAATTCCAAATATGTCGTGAGTGTGGATACATATACGCACGGTGCGACTCTACAGGTGATTGCTGTCTCGGTAGAAGCATCGCGTGTTGAATCCGATACAACCCCTATCTCTGAGCAATCCCCTACAATCGCTATTTCTGCCAGTGTTATTGGCACAACATCCCAGAGTATGACCGCAATTTTGGATAATGCGCCAGAGACAACCTGTACGATTGATGGTGGGACGACTATTTTAGCTGTTGCCCATATTGAAGATAATCAGTTACTTGCTTATACCAATTCTACCCAGTGTGAGGGTTTAATTCGTTTGGCAAATGAGGCAATTATATGGGAAGATGACCAGCAGATGAGCCAACTCATACAACTGTCACGCACCGTACCATCCGACGTTGATGCGATACCGAATATCGCATTACTAGGGTCACTTGATACCGATGAAATCTGTGAGAATCCATCTGGTTCGGTAGAATTTCCGACGCATAACCCCATTAAGATGTACATCCACCGCAAATCACAAAATAGCCAAACCTCTCGTTACTTTTTATGGTTATTCCCTGAAGAACAATTAGAATTGATACCAGACCGACATATTTCATATACCGAGGATGAGGTTGATGTGGTGTTATGTATAGAACGGTTGGAGATTTTGTATGATACGGCAAGTTATCGCTCTTCTGACGGGTCAACTATCCAAATCTCGCGGAATCGGATAGATATTCAAGCGACATTGGTCACATACCCTGATGGCTATATTGTGACACGACAAACATTTAGAGGTGGAGAACCAGACCCATTTCCACAACAAACAACAGCCTTAATCTCAATTAATGGGACAGAGCCAAATAAGGATGATGTGATTACATGGGCAGTCGCGCAGATTAGCAACGGGACTCTGAGTTCGCGTACAGTGGTGAATGTAGAAGGGCTGAATGCACGGAGCGAACCGAATACTGATAGCACTGTCTTATCACGGTTGGAATATGGCACACCTGTGAATTTGATTGGTCGCAATGAGAATGGCTTATGGGTGGTGGCTTTATTACCCGATATGAGTCGGGGGTGGGTGTTTATTGATTTGTTAAAAATCGCCTCAACAACGAATGTCGATGATTTGCCAGTCTTAGAAGGGGTGCCACTTGAGGATATGCCATTAGAGATTCCACGTTAATGAAGATGAGGTGGGTGCTACTCGCGCCCACTTCATCCGCCCCGCCCAGAAAGGTTATGTTCATGGGTCTCTATTTTCCTTTATATGTGATATTGGCTTTTATTATAGCATATCGAAAAATAGCAAATTATCAGAAATCGATAATTGAGCAAAAAATGAATGATGACATTCATAACTACCTCATGCAGTTTAGCTGAAATAGTATACTGAATAGATAGTGATGGCTTCATTTGATGGAGTAAAACATGATTCTTAAACACTCAATGCGCTTTTTATGCCTCGTTCTTATTCTGCTCACCAATAGCATGATGATTTTCGCACAAACCGCCACCACCGAAAATGTGACCAGTGTACTCGGCACAACATCCAAAACGATAATCGCTGTGTTAGATAACACACCCGAAACCACATGCCCAATTCAGCGTGGGATTACGATTTTAGCCGTTGCACAGATGGATGAGAATCAGTTACTCGCTTATACCAATTCGTTTTTATGCGAGGGGCTGGTTCGCTTGGTGAACGATGGAATTGTATGGGAAAATGACCAGCAAGTGAATCAGTTGATACACCTATCACGCGATATGCCACCCGTTTTGAATCCTGAACCGAACACACCCTTATTAACCGGACTCGATACCGATGAACTTTGCCAAAATCCATCAGATTGGATCACTTTTCCAACACAAAGACCCATCAAGGTATACATTCATCAATGGATGCACCCCGAAGAAGGATTAGAATGGATACCTAACCCAAGCATTCCTTATCGTGAGGACGAGATTGATGTGGTGTTGTGCATGAAAACAATGCGGGTGCGGTATGGCATAAAAAATTATAGCGATGAAGGGACGCTCACCCCAGTTTCGCGCAATCGCATAGATATTATGGCGACATTAGTCACATATCCCTCTGGTGATATTGTCGGAAGAAGGATATTGATGGGCGCAGAACCCCCACCATTCCCACGACAAACCACATTATTATCCATTGACGGAAAATCTGCGAATACGATAGAGGCTATCGTGTGGATGGTTGAGCAAATTAGCGATGGGGCAGAAAATGCTCGGACGGTGGTGAATACGTATGGGCTGAATGTACGGAGTGAGCCAAATCCATATAGCACCGTTTTAGGGGAATTAGATTATGGCGAGCCTGTGAATTTAATTGGGCGTGGTATAGACGTTAGGTGGGTGGTGGCTTTATTACCTGATATGAGTCTGGGGTGGGTGTTTACAGAACTGCTCACGATTGCATCAACCACTGATATTTATCACTTGCCCGTCTTAGAAGGTGTTCCACTCGCGGATATGCCCCTCATCCCCACACCCTAAATGAAGATGGGGTGGGTGTTATTCGCGCTCACCTCATCTACTCTGCCTAAATTTAGGTTTGCTTATGGCTAAAATACGTTTTGTGGCGGATATACGCGCTTGGCGCTAATCCGCCAATACAAATTTGCCAGTTTGAAGGGATTGTACTGGCTGATTAGAGGCTTTTGCCTCGTATATCAGCCACAATTCCCCTCAAAAAATTAAAATATATCCGCCCGTGTGGGTGATGTCATGCGCCTCCACCGCGCAAGGCTTTGAGGCGTGTCAGTTCTAGTTGATAAGTAATCAACTTAGGATCTTGGGTATTGGTAGATTGAATAGCCATCTCTAAAAATTTTATTGCTTCATCATATAGCTTCATATTCAAATGAGTTAATCCGATATGATAGTATGTGTTAGCGATATACCAGCTATCTTGAACCTTTGTAAATAATGAGAGTGCTTTTTCAAAATACATAAGTGCTTTCTGATAATTACTTTGTTTGAACCATACTTGCCCAAGCCCTGTCAGTGTTAATGCTTCACCACCTATGCTTGCTACTGACCAGCGTAATGGCAATGCCTTTTCAAAATATTCTATTGCTTGTTCATAATTATCCATATCCATAAGAACAAACCCAATGCTTGTTAATGAGATAGATACCTTCCCCGCATCTCCAAGTGATTCTCGTATTGCTAAGGCTCTTTGATGATAGCTTAAGGCTTTTTGATAGTTTTTTTCATCTCTCCAAAATCTGCCCAGATTATGGAGAATAAGTGACTCCGTATTTTTATCGTTTCTAAGGTAATCTATAATCTGTAGTGCGTGATTATAATAATCATAGGCTTCTTGTTTTTTGCCAAGCGAATCTAAAACCCACCCAATATGATTGAGTAATTTAGCCTCTTGATTTTTGTTCCCGATTAATTTACTTAATTCCAATGCTTTTTGATAATAGATATGTGCTTTATCTTTTTCACTAAGGTCTGAATAGGTATTTCCTAGATGCAGTAAAGAAAATATTCTTGTTTCATAAGCATCATTCAGATTTTCTGTGAAACTTAAAGATAAGTATAGATAATTTAATGCCTGATGTTTATCACCCAATTCAAAGTATATTTCTCCTAGCGAATTTAGTAAGTTTGCTTTTTCTATATTGAGTCTATAATCCTGAATTTTATCCTGAATTACATCTATTGCTGTTAGCCCCATTTCAATCCATAACCAAAGTTTTAATTCAAGATGATGTGTGATATATTCCTGAGTATATTGAGCGAATTTAGTAATTCTTGTTGAAATATCTAAGTCACCTTTATTTGGTTGAGATGCCAATCTATAACCTAACTCAGAGATGTTTATAATATCATCATTATATTTTCTCCATTCCTCAACAGGCAAATCCACAAAAATCGCCTTCGCCCGTCCGATATAATAATCGGCGTAGGCATTGAACACCGCCTCATCATCATTTACGCCCAATGCTTCGCGCACCAATCCGCCGAGCCGATAGCGCCCTGTGTTTTTATCGTGTTGCAAAAAGGTATACCGTCCTAATGTGGTGATGGCATCATCCAAATCCTCATCCGATAACCCCGCAGGTTTAAGCGCGGTAATCGCCTCATACGGAAATGTGGCTTGTAGCCATGTCAAATTGCGTAATAACGCATACGCCTGCTCGCCATGTTTGGCTTCGTGGCGCATTTGGTCAACGGTTTTGGTTATCATCTCATTCAGCGCGTCCTGCATATCATCATGCGATAGGTCGTTTAGCCGTTTGATGAGGCGCTCGTATGGCAATGCTTCTTGGAGCAATGCCACCGCCAATTCCATCAAACGCGGATGATTGCGCGAGGCGCGAGTGAGTTCCGCGATTTGGTCGGGCGTGAGCGCAATATTTTGGCTTTCGGCAAAATCGGCTGTGATGGTTTGGGCAATATCCCCATTCAGCGCAGGCGGTGGATATTGCTTGCGCGGTTTCAGCTCATCCCATACTGTGCGCGATGTGAGCAATACAGGCACACCTAACCCCGCAATTTTGCCCAACAAATCCACATAACCCGCCCGCCTGTCGGATTTTGGCGCGACATCTTCGGCATTATCAATCACCACCAACGGACGGTGTGTATCGAGTAGCACCAAAATATTGTCTTGGGGAATATCATCGGGCAAATCGAAATGACGGCGCAACACATACAACAAATCCCCCGCGCTACTGACGGATGAACACCGATGCCACACCGCGCCCTGTGGATATGCCAGCGCAATTTCGGCAGAAATGCGCGATTTTCCCCAACCGCCCACACCGATAATTTGCGTGATGCCTGTCTGTGTGAGCATGGTCTGAATTTTAATCAGGTCATCATCACGCCCGCGCAATGGATTATTCAGGAAGGGCAAATATTGGCGCATGGTTTCGCTTCCTGTGATTTTTGCACGGGTTGGGGTAGGCAGATTTTGAGCGATATCCCCGCCCAACACA
>CALDGT010001246.1 GCA_937942935.1 uncultured Chloroflexota bacterium
TGCTTTGCTAATGGCATCTTGTGGGGCTGTCCATGTGCTGGCAAGAAAACCAGTGACGCCATGACGCGCAAAAAATTGGCTCATGGCGATGAGCGAATCGGCGTTGGCACTCATGACATCGTGTCCCATTGCGCCGTGTGTGTGAATATCAATAAAACCCGGTAAAAGGGTTAATCCCTGTGCGTTGATGGCTGTTTTATCGGGTTTGCGAACAGGGTCGCCGTTGCCGATGGCGCTAATTCGCCCATCCCGACAAATCACCCAACCACGTTCTAAAATTTTTTGTGGCGTAATCATTCGTGTATTATAAATAAGTAAATCCGTCATAATGTGTCCTCTTGTGATAAGATGGTCACAGGGTATACCTATATATTAAGCAGGTGGCATGATTCATAACAGTCGCAAATATCAGCAATTTGTTATTCAAGTCGGGATACTTGTCATATTTTTTCTCATACCATTGTGGTTACGCCTTCCCAATTCGCCAAAATCGTTCACACGCGGGTACGTGATGGGATTCGTGTGGCTTATCCCTCTCGCCCTCACATTGGCATTATGGGGCTTGAGTGGCTTCATGGGATTTCGCAAAATCGCCCAAAATCGCAGACAAACACTTTTCGCATTTGCTGTTTTGGGGTTGGCGCTGTGGTCGGCTTGCTCGGTTTTATGGGCATACATGCGCGATACCCGCCCCGATATGACATGGGGTGTTGTGGGGCAGGTCGGACTCATGTCCTTATTTGCCGTGATGGTCTTATCCATCGCCCCGCATCCGCGTTGGGTGGCGTTGGCGCTGATTTTGGGGATGCTCGCACAGGGGATTATCGGTGCATTGCAAGTGACGATTCAGGATGACATTGGGTTACGCTTTTTGGGCGAATTTCGATTAGACCCCGCGCAAGGGGGGATTAGTGTGGTTCAGGCAGGCGATGTGCGCTGGTTGCGCCCGTATGGATTAACACCGCATCCCAATCCGTATGCAGGGTATCTGATGGTGGGGGTATTATGTGCGCTAGGATGGGTGATGGCGCGGGCGATGAATTCTACATCACCTGTACGGACGCGATTAATCGCGTCCCTACTAGTCATTTTATTATTCGGCTTTTATATGCTCCTGCTCACCTTTTCACGCGGGGCATGGCTCGGATTTTCTGTTGCGGGTGCGGGGATGTTGCTCATCCTAACGGCTCGGCGCATGTGGTCACGGCGTAGTTTGATACGCGGACTCGCCGTTTTTATGCTGTTTATCATCGTGGGTGGGATATTCCTCACCTTATATCATCCGTTTATCCTCGCACGCGCAGGGGTGAGTGATGAATATGTAGAACGGCGGGCGGTGAATGAACGCGCCATCCACCTGACCATCGCTTACGCCGCATTTGAAGATGCGCCTGTATGGGGTGTTGGAATTGGCAATTTTCCGTGGTATGCGACTTATTATTTGCGCTACGAAATGCGTGTGGATATGAAAGGGGACAACATCCACAATGTCTATTTATCTGCGCTGGCAGAATTGGGCATTATCGGCTTGGTGCTGATGTTGGCGGGGCTTGGGACGGCGCTCACGACATTTCCAAAAGACCCGTATCGGTTGGCGTTGTGGGGTGGGGTGATTGCGCTGGCGGTGGTGGGCTTATTTGACCATTACACATGGTCTATGCTCACCTATAGCGCGTTATGGTGGGGTCTGATGGGCGCGGTGCTATCTGAAAAGGATAGTAAAAACTATTTTGTTAATCTCTAAGATATTTTCTGAAATTAGCCAGAGGGGTTTAACCTCTGGCTAATGGTTTCTGTGGATTTTATCGAGGCATCATCATGAATTTATTTTGAATACTATCCCAATACTTACCCTGATAACCTAATATAGTGGCTAATAAAAGAGGTATGAAGAGTTGAATATTACGAATTTCCAAGTCTACTCCTTTTTGTCGCTCTAATTCATTGAGTATTTTATCAGGGTTTTCAGATGCAAAATTATGTTTATGAAATAGATTATTGCGTGATTCAACAAATTGCTCGATTTTTTCCTTTATTTGGTTATCTATGTTACCGTTCTCGCCTTTATAAAGTAACTCCAACCGATACCCTAGTGATTGCTTTAGGTTCTTACTTACTTCTGTTTTTACTCGATTGATGAATCTATTAACTCTTATTGTATAAGCCTCAACTGGTCTACCCCCAATTTAATGGAGTAAGAGTAACTCAAGCGACGCACTCGACAGG
>CALDGT010001247.1 GCA_937942935.1 uncultured Chloroflexota bacterium
GGCATTGACCATAAACATATTCATTTTGGATTTTATGATATGTGGGGTGAATTCCATCGCCTATTAGTCGAAACACGCGGACAAAAAACGTATGTGAGTATGTATTTGCATAATTTGGATGTCATTTCGCATTATTATCATGCGGTTTCTGTTCAAACAGCCAATGAAATAAAAAATCAATTGCGCGAATTATACAAAGTTATCTCTGACCCACAAATCGCCGACGGACGCACACTATTTTTATTTGTGGCTGACCATGGGCATCAAGATGCGCCGAATGCGATACAGTTTAATTCACCAGAGAATACGCCATTTTATGATATCTTACGAATGCCTTTTGGAGGGGATTCGCGCTTAGGTTATCTGTATTTGCGCGATGGACAACGAGATAACGCTATTCGGCTTGGTAAAGAATACTTTGGCGAAAATATTGCGCTTGTGCCATCACAACAGGCATTAGAATCGGGGTTATTTGGCACAGGAAAAATTCATCCAGAGACGATTCACCGCATGGGTGATTTGGTGAGTATCCCGGGTCCAACCTATCGGCAAATGGATGTGCCTCGCTCATCGGATAGGGTATTGAGCCTTCATGCCGGGTTATCGGCATGGGAAATGCTTGTGCCATTGTTGTGGCGTGTGATATAAATCATCTTTTGGGTGGCATGATGATTCTTGCCATCCAGATATTTATCGTTAACCGTAGGTATATCACCCAATAATCCCCTTGCGATATATCTGTCACTTGGTGAATAATCAGATTATGAAAAACATAAATAACCCCTCAAAAAAGTTCATCAGACAATTTTGGCTCATCTTATCGGTGATTATTTTGGTCGCCTGTTCACCCGCGACCACACAAGGCGACAGTGTGACATTTGTTGTTGTCACCAATACACCACCATCGCTTGTTGCCAATCAACCGACACAACCCGCCCAACCGATTCAACCCACATTTACTCCAACACCCGATATGCCCCCCGAAATCGCCCTGCAAGTGGCGAATCGGTATTGGTTAGATGGCTATTTTGAAAATGCCGTGTATGCGTATCAAGCCTTGTTGGAACGTGGCACGGGAATCCCTTCAGAAATCCGCGCAGAAGCCGCCTATGGCATGGGGCGTGCCGCCTTGCGCGAGGGGTTATTTAATTATGCTATAGACCCACTAACACTCCTCATCACCGAATTTCCCAATGATTTTAGGGGCGCACAAGCCTATTTTATGCGTGGCGATGCGTATATGGGGCTTTCGATGTGGGCAGAGGCAGTTGCTGATTATCAGACGTATTTGCAAATTCGCCCAAATTTGATAGATAGCTATGTTCATGAGCGCATTGGTGACGCACAGGTTAATTTGGGTCAAACAGAAGAATCGTATACCAGTTATGTTCGTGCTACTCAGACAGCCCGTTACGCATCGGCACAAGCCTCTTTGCATGAACGGGTAGCACGATTGCATGTGGCGCGGGGCGAAATTGAACTCGCTGTAGCAGAATATGACCAAATTTTGACCTTTGCCCAAAATAATGCCTATCGCGCACAAGTGATGTATTGGGCGGGAGAAGCCTTACTCAATGCGGGGGATATTCCGCGCGGACTCATCCGCATGAACCAAGTCTTTAATGACTATCCCGATACAGACCAAGCCTATAGCGCGATGCAAATTTTGCTCCAAAACGCACAAACATTGAACAATTATCAACGCGGGTTGGTCAATTATTTTAATGAGCAATATGAAGAGGCAGTGACGGCATTTAATACCTATACCACCGAAGCCGAACTCGCCGATATTCCCGCCGATTTGCATCTCTATTTGGGCATATCCTACCGCGCACTGGGTAATTTTGATGCCGCAATTGTCGCATTTAAGACCATCACCACCCAATATCCTAATGACCCATTATTTGGAAATGGCTTATTGGAGCAGGGGCGCACGAAATTTATTGCACAAGATATTGAGGGGGCAATTACCGAATATTTATCTGTTGCACAAAATTTTGGCTATTTAGATGAGACTGCCGCCGAAGCCTTATGGCGAGCAGGTTATTTATATGCGACCACAGAGCGTCCTGCCGAAGCACGCGATATTTTCTTGCGCCTTGCCGATACTTATCCAAATAGCACACAAGCCATTAGCGGGTTGCAAATTGCCGCCGATGCCTTAATTGCTGTGAATGATACCTATGGCGCAGAGACATTATATGCGCGAATTGCCACCACACCCACCGCCACGAGCGATGACCGTGCCAATGCGTATTTGCAAGTGGGAATGCTTGCTTCTGCGCGTGGCGACCAAAATACTGCCCAAACTGCGCTGAATCAGGCGATTAGCATTGCACCCGCCACTTATTTTGCCTCCCGTGCGCGGGATATTTTGGCAAATCGCGCCCCATTTACCCCACCCACGCAATATGTTTTTGAATTTGACGCGGTTGCCGATATTACAGAAGCAGAAGATTGGTTGCGTGCAACATTTGGTATCGCCCAACCAAGCCCATTATGGGTGCTTTCGCCAGAACTAGAGCAAGACCCGCGCATCGTGCGAGGGCGTGAATTGTGGGCGCTAGGGATTGTAGATGAAGCCCAAGATGAATTTGATGAAGTGATTGCTGAATATAGCGGAAATGCGTTAGCTTCATATCAATTAGCCGTGTATATGAGCATTTTGGGTGCGTATCGCCCGTCTATTTTTGCGGCGGCGAATGTGTTTGTCGTTGCTGGGGTAGGGACATTAGATGCACCTGCATATTTAGGACGCTTGCGCTTTCCTGTATATTATCGGGATGTGGTGGTGAATGTGGCGAATCGGTATGGATTTGACCCCTTGCTGATGTTTTCATTGATTCGTCACGAAAGTTTTTTTGAGACATACGCCACTGCCGCCGCAGGCGAAAAAGGACTGACACAGGTTATCCCGCCGACAGCCGATTATATCGCCCAACAAATTGGCTGGCGCGATTATCAACATAGCGATTTATTTCGCCCATACGCAGGCATTGAATTTGGGGCATATTATTTATCTGAACAATTGAATTTATTTGAGGGCAATGTGTACGCGGCGCTTGGTGCATATAACGCGGGACCGGGGCGCGGATTAGCATGGTTAGAAACCTCTGGTGGTGACCCCGATAGATTTATGTCTGCCATCACCATCAGCAGTACGCGCACCTATATTCAGAGAATCTATAATAATTATTCAATGTATCGCGCCTTATATGGGGCAGGGTGAAATGGGCATAACGTAATTTAAGGGCGCAAACTTGTTGCGCCCTGATTTGATATTCTCTAAAAAAATAATGAATTACCTAGCTTGGTACACCTTCTAAAATTGACCGCACTTTGGATACGAGGTCATGGTGCAAGATAGGTTTGGGCAAATAATCGGTTGCACCCGCTTCCATCCCACGCATGACACTTTCGGCATCACCACGCGCAGATAAGATGAGAACAGGGGTGGCGGTGGTGAGTTCGCGGTTGCGAATCACACGACATAATTCAATTCCATCCATACCGGGCATCATCACATCCAGAATTATCATATCTGGTGTATTTTGCTCCAAGACTGCCAACGCGGTGGTGGCATCTTTTGCTTTTAAGACACTAAACCCGCCCCGTTCCAACATAATGCCAATTAGGGTTAATGCGCCGATTTCGTCATCCACGACAAGAATATTCCGCTTCATAAAAATCCTCCCGAAACACGGGCGTGTATGATAATTATTTTGAATGCTATTTCATAGTGTACCACTTTTTTTAACCTTCTCGCAACGGGATTACAATTAATTTTATGAGTAAACTGGATTTTCTAGCCGTTTACAAACCTTTTAATCAGTTTGGGATAGGTATTTACGAAAAATTACGCTATCCTAATGGCGAATTGACTCACCAGAATAATGGAGATAGATAATATGCGTTTTGCTTTACAACGCCGTTTTATCATGATTTTACTCTGCTTGGCACTCCTGAGTATGGCGGGGGGAGTGTTTGCACAAGAAGCTACGCCAGATATTACCCCAGAACCAACCCCAGAACTTGCTCCACTTGAATTTATAGTCCCAGAAGGTGTTGATTTAAGCCTTGTGATTGCTACCGTTGGTGATGAAAACCTTACACTAGGCGATTATGTCACACGGATGCGTTACGAATGGGTGCGCTATTATCGTGCCTTTAAGGGACTGGTAGATTCTCAGGGTCCCGTTGTGTTCGACTTGCAATCGCCAGATAATCAATATGCGATGGCGATTATTAATGTGGTGAATTTATTGGCAGATGAAAACCAATTTCCTGCCGAAATTTATAGCGTGATGGTCTTGGAATCTTTGTATCGTCAAGAAGCTACCGCACGCAATATCGAATTGACTCAATGCGACCTCGATACCAATTGGGCAGGCATTTTGCAAATCGAAGTAGCCGAAGAATGTGTTTTTCCAGAAGATTTTGCCACACAGAAGGCTGATTATATTAGTTTTGTGACCCGTGTTACTGGCATTACCCCCGATATCCTCGACAATATTGTCGCTGGGCGTGTGGCGTATGCCAAAGTCCAAGAAGCCTTAGCGAATGAATTTACTGTAGAAGACCAACTTGCTGTTCGCACTCGTCATATCCGTGTGCGTGAATTGGCAGATGCAGAAGCGGCGCTCGCCAGAATTCAAAATGGCGAAGATTTTATGACTGTCCTCGCCGAGACCACCGAAGATAATAATGCTGTTGGCAATAAGGGCAGTTTAGGGTTACTCCGTCAAGGTCAAACAGTCCCCGAATTCGATGCGGTCATTTTTAATAATCCGGTTGGGCTTGTCCCACAACCTGTTCAAACTCAATTCGGTTTTCATGTGATTCGCATTGATGAAGTTGGCGAAGTTTCTGAGCAAGTCCAAATGCGCCAAATTTTGTTGGCTACAGAAGACGAAGCCAATACCGCCTTACGGTTGCTCAATGATGGCGCAGATTTTGCCGATTTGGTCACACGCTTCTCGTTGGATGGTGGCACGAAACGCAATGGTGGCTTGGTGAATCCGATTGACCGCGCCACGGTTGGTAGCCAATATAGTGATGCCATTGCCGAAGCGGTTTTTGGTGCAACAGATGGTCAATTGGTCGGACCGCTCGAAACCCCACGCGGTTGGTACGTTTTTAAGGTCGAATCGAAGGCGCAAGTGGCGACACAAGTCCGCGTAAGCCATATTTTGGTTGAAACACAAGGTGAAGCCGAAGCTGTTTTGGAACGCCTAAATAATGGTGAAGATTTTGGTGATTTGGCGTATGAACTCTCGATTGACCCATCGGCACAAGGGGCAGGTGGTGATACACTCGCCATTTTTACAGATGGTGCTTCATCTGGTTTGTACATTGCAGGCGAAATCCGTGATGAATTAGATGCTGTTTTGTTCGCCGAAGGTGTCGAAGCGGGTGCTATTTTGGGACCAATCGAGACACAATTGGGGTATTATATCATCGAGGTGCAAGAAGTTGGCACACGCGCCTATACTGCCCAACAATTGGAACAAAAGAAATCTGATTATGTCAGCAATTGGGAATCTGAACAAGAAAATGCGGGACGTGTGGTCAAAACAGAGTTGTGGCGCACCTATGTCCCAACCGACCCCATCCCATCGGCGGTGTATCCAGAATTGGTACAATTGAATTTGCTGTTGGATGAAGCGCGTGCGGGTATCCGTGCTTATGAAGAAAGCACCAATATCATCAACACCTTGCGCGAATTAAAACTTGAAGAATAATCGCTAAAAATAATGAGAGGCATAAAAAATATGCCTCTCATCAAAAGATGTTATATCCTTATCAGTCATTAATTCAACAAGCAGTCGGAGATATTGGGTATGGATGACAAAAAGACATTGGCACTCATCGCACATGATGG
>CALDGT010001248.1 GCA_937942935.1 uncultured Chloroflexota bacterium
TGGTGAATAATTCTTGTCCGCGTGCGACTTGTTCTGAGCTATAGGCGCTGGTCGTCACTTGTTGAGCAGAATTATCGGTTGTGGCTGGCACATCGGTTGGGCTAGGTGGTTGTGTCGGCAGGATAGTTGCGGTGGGTGGGGCTGGAGTAATGGTTGGCGCGGGGGTTTGTGTCGGCGGGATAGTTGCGGTGGGCGGAATGGATGTGAATGTCGGCTCAATTCGCGCCACAGCAAGCGGATTGGCGGGTGCGTCGCTGGAATGAAAATTATTTGAGCCTGTCGCAACTATCACCATCGTGATAACGAATGCGATGACGAAAATTGCGCCTGCGGATGTGTTTAATGCTTCATTTGGGTCTTTTACTGGTTGTGACATCGTTCAATTTCCTAGCATAATTACCGATAAATAAATCAGTTCGATGGTGTTGCTTCTTCTGTTGCCCGCCCATGTTGGTTGATAATGCTCCCACTAGAGACGGCTTCGACAAAATAATTCACGGTTTTTTCGACTTTGCCCCCATTATTAGGCAATTGGGCGCTGATGGTAACAACCCAACCGCCCCCCATCGTCCATTCAAACGGTACACGATACTCGCCGTTGGTGCTGGCGCTCACCTCGCGGTCAACAGGCGACATGCCTGCATGATCCATATCACCATGCACCTTGAGCGTTGCCCCATTTATGGCATTTCCGTCACTATCTTTGAGAGTGACGATGAGTGTGGATTCACCCATGCTTGGCGGATCTGGTTCGATAATGACACTGATTTCAACATTGGTTGTGGGGGTGGTATTATCTGTTTGTCCACCACAAGCCGTTAGGATGGCGATGAGCAACCCTAAGATGACTGCGGTATAAATTTTCATTTGGCAACTCCTTTATAGACGAGCTTTTCTTGGCGCATGAATAAAAACAGGGCAAATCCCAATGGGATGACAATCCAAATCAATAACCCCACCAACAATAGGGGCAACAAAGATGACCCAAATTGGCTAGTGGCGTATAACCCCGCGGGTCCCAGCACATCCAAATTGGCTTGGATGGTGAGGATGGATGAGAATTTGAACATCTGGAGTGGGTTTAATACAGTCACCCAGAAGATGGCATCTACAGGCATTTGGGTGGCGATAACTGTCCCCATAATGCCCAAATCGCCGATAAAAACGAGGAATAACCACAAAAATAGTGCGCCACCAAGCGCGGTTGCGATGCGAAACGAAAATGTAGCGATTAAAAAGCCCAAACTGAGCATCGCTAATGCCAATAGGTATGCCAATATCACCGTGAATAAATAACCGCCAGCATCTTGAATATTCCCTTGTAATGCCAAGACCATACCCGCCAAGCCAAACCCGAATGTGAGGGTGGTGAATAATGCGCCCGCCACACCGATATATTTGCTCAGTAATACCTCTACACGGTTCACGGGTTGCGCCAATAAATAGGTGAGTGTCCCGACTTCACGGTCTCCTGCCAAATTGGTCGCGCCGATGGTGAGGCTAATGAGGGGGATGAACAGCAAGACCAAATTCACAAGGCTGGCGGCGGTACGGTTATAACTGGCGAGTTGCAATTGTGTCCCGCTCGGTTGCGATAACCCCGATAGCGCCAATGCCAAACCCGCAAATGCGATGGTGAACACGATAAACCACCGATTCCGAAGCGAATCTCGCAATTCTTTGCCTGCGATAATGCGAATATTCCGAAAATCAATCATGATTCACATCCTGCCCTATCAACAATTCGCCACTCACAAAATCAAAATCTTCAATTGGGATATTGGCTTGTTGCAATGTCCACAATGGCACACCTTTTTCGTTACCCGCCACAGGAACAAACACACTATGCCCATTCATTTGATAACGGAATCCGTTTTCATCGAGGGCTTGACGCATATCTTGATGATGAGTTGGGTTCACCCAAATGCGTAACCACCGATGCAAGCCTAATTTGTCGGTGAGTTCATGAGGCAAACATTCAAATGACAATTTGCCACCCGCTAATACCAATACTCGACTGGCTAAGACCAGCACTTCATCGAGCCGATGCGACGAAAATACCACTGTTTTGCCCGCCTGATTGAGTATTTTAATCGTGCGGATAAAATCGCGTTGGGCGGCGACATCTAAATTGGCAGTTGGCTCATCTAATATCAAAATAGGAGGGTCTGCGAGGAGCGCAATCGCTAATGCGAGTCGTTGTTTCATCCCACCCGATAACATGCTTACCCGTTTGTATTGATGTTGGGTGAGTTGTACCTGTTCTAAGACGGGCATGATACGTGTGGTGGCGACTCGTTTGAGCTTGGCATAAAAGCGGACTGTTTCGATGATGCTGAGGTCATAAAATTTTGCCTCTTGTGGTACATACCCAATCACCGCCCGCGCCGATTTGCCCGCTTTGCGAACCGATACCCCGTTCACGGTCAAATCGCCCTCAAAGCCTTGCACCCCCAAAAGGCAACGGATGGCGGTGGTTTTGCCAGCGCCATTTTCGCCCCATAACGCCACCGATTCTCCTGCTTCGATGGTAAATGTCACATCATCGAGGGCGGTGGTCTTTGCATAACGTTTGGTGAGATGATTGGCAACAATCATGATTTTGCTCCTTGTGTTTCGTGGGTAGTTATGGGGGCAGTATGATTTAGGCGAATAGGGTAGAGGGTGAACAAGAAAATTGCACCACCAAGACCAAGTAAGATGAGTGATACAACCAAAAACGACATAGACGGGGTTGAATCGGTTTGGGCGATGTGTGCGGGGATGGTGTAGTGCATGAGTGGGGCTTCGTCTATGACTTTGGGGTCTGGGCGCAGCGATGGAAAGGCAACCGCCGCAAAATTGAGGGACTGGCTGGCAGGAGAATAGGTAAAGAGGCGCAATAGGGGATATTCGTCGGTCAGGCTTTCAAATAATTTTTCTACCCGATACGAGACATTGCCAATACCATCGCCATCGCTATCGTACCCCACATAATCGCTCCAATAATTGCCGACGCCATCTACTTGCCACATATTTTTGAGCAAATTGCCACGCCCAAGTGTGCTGGCTTGTTGAAGATTATCTATGAAAGCATTTCCCTGAAACGCATTCCGCGCCACCGATGGAAGCGCACTCACACCAACATCGTTATACGCAAAAAAATTGCCCTTAAACAAGGTAATTATATCGGGCAACATGGGTGAATTATCGATATATACCCCCGATTGGTTGCCGATGACGGCATTATTTTCGACTGAGAGATAATTAGAATCTTTGAAGGCAATACCATAGCCGCTTGCGCCACGATTCCATAAAATGGAATTATCGCGGGCGGTGATATTCTCTGAATACATCATATAAATGCCCACCGAGTTATAACGTATGGTGTTGTTTTGGATGGTGGCATTATCGCTATACATAAAATGCAAGCCATATAAATTGGATTCGATGATATTATTTTGAATGATGATGCCATCGGTATACCAAATCAATGTATCTCTGCAATTGGTGATGGTGTTGCCATCTAACAAAAGATTTTTGCTATACCACACGCGCATTCCATCACCTCGCCGAGAAATGTCGAGGTCATGACACCGCACCGTATTATTCTGGGCGATACCGTTATCGGCGGCGGCGAAATAAATGCCATATAACACATCTTCAACGATATTATTTATCACGCGCACATTGCTGGCTTGCACCACCACACCTGTATCTTCTGTGACAATACTGATGCCAGAATTGCGGATGATGAAGCCTTCGAGGTGAACATCGGGCGCGGTGATGATGACCAAACTACCTTTGCCATTGCCATCAATCACAGGGCTATCAATGCCCAATAAGGTCACACTTTTTTCGATGTATAATGGCGCGGAATATACTCCACCATGCACTTCTATCGTATCGCCCACATTTGCCAAGGCTAATGCCGATTCAATTGTCACATAATCGCCATCGGGTGCGACCACATATATGGTGTTGGCGTGTGCCATATTCCCCCACCCCCAAATGAGGATAAAGCAAAAAAAACAAGCAATCATGTGAGGGATGCGGTTAAATAACATGATTTATTTGCTCCTCGCAAGGCGGTTGACCACCAACAAGCGGAATAACAATGCCACCAAAACCAACCCTGTTGCGCTGATGGCTAAAATCCACCCACTATCTACATAAGCAATCGTTTTGAATTGCCCGATGGTGCTTTCACCGAGTACCAACGGGGTGAATGGTTTGATAGATGTAGATAGTGGTGCGTATGGGTCGAGGTTTTGCCCATAATGATTGAGCCAAAAAGCGAGGTCTCCCAAAAATACAAATGGAAAGGTGAGCGCAGGTACAGCCAATACCCACACAAAACGGCGTTGGATGAAGGCGACAATGATGAGGGAAATTGCCATCACAATCACGCCCGGTATGGCGATTTGGCGCTCAATTGGGGCGGCTCCATATAAGGAAGCCATGCCGATATAATGATTGAGGTTATCTATTTCGCGCACTTCATCTAATTTGGTCGTCTCGTCATCTGCCATCCGATTTACAAAGAGATGAATTTCTAGCCCACCCGGATATTGAGGGGCTTCAAGAATCATCCCCCAATAGGGCAAATTGATAGAGACCAACAATAAGGCGGCGGCAATCGTGAACAAGAGGTGTGGAATCCATTTTAATACAACGAGTGCTGATGCTGGTTTTTTTGTCTCGGTTACGGTTTCAATCGTTTTCATTTGTGTTGCCATTTTTTATATCCTCTTACTGTTTATGTTTGTTTTATTTTTGCCAGAGGCGTATTTACCACCTAGCCCCCATTCCCTGTGGCAATGAGGGGTATGGGATGGTGGGGTGTAAAAGATTACCCCCATCATCGCTGATGCTGAGCTAGGTGTGGTTAGTCTTTAGCCTATGGTTGAATGGTCATGTAACCCATCATCTCCAAATGGAGCGCAGAGCAGAATTCCACACAATAGAATGCGAACACCCCATCACGGGTTGCCTCAAATTCAACGGTGACTGTTTCGCCCGGTTCAATGCTGGCGACAATGTTGTAATAAGGAATTGCAAACCCGTGTGTGGCATCTACAGCACGTTCATAACTGGTAATTGTCCATGTAACCTTATCACCCGCTTTAATGTCGACATGCTCTGGGGTGAAGTGACTGCGAATCGCGGTCATGCGGACATTCACTTCGTTGCCTTCACGGAAGACACCTTCTTCACCTTGCACGACCATATCTGGTGAGACCGATTGTGTGTGGGGGTCCCAACCAACTTCGGGATACACTTCCCATGGATTCAGTTTGTCGGCGCTGATGATTTGGACATAATGCGGTTCTGCGGCGGTGATGGGCATATCATATAATACTTGCATCGTTTCGCCCGATTGACTGATGTCAATCAATTGGAAGTTTTGTGGCAACAATGGACCAGTGGATGTGAAGCGGTCAATTGACCATTTATTGAGTGAAACCAAATACCGTCCTGTTGGGGCAACGGTATCGCCACCGACCACCGAAAGGTGCCCGACATTGTATTGGACAGGGATTTTAGAGATGAGTTTCCAACCGTCTTCTGGGCGATAGCCTTCTGCGCCGATGCTCCACCGCGCCACCGCACTATCGAGGAATAAGCTGGTATAAGCATAACCATCGGGACCAAATTGGGTATGAAGCGGACCAAGCCCCAATTCGACACGCGCTTCGACCACATTATCAAAGGTAAGGATGGGGACGCCAAATACATCTGTGCCTTCAAAATCGCTGTTGGCGATGGCTGTTTGAATTTTATCGAAGCTATAAATGGTGACATGTGGGTCTAATTTGCCAGAAGCAACGATAAAATCACCCTTTGGTGTAATATCAACACCGTGCGGGCTACGCATTTCGGGCGTGAAGAATAATAAC
>CALDGT010001249.1 GCA_937942935.1 uncultured Chloroflexota bacterium
CAGTTCAATTTCTTGTGTGTTATCGACTATCTGAATGGGTAATTCCACCGCAATCGGCTTTTGGAGTGCCAAATTCATGGCGGCGATATGCGCGGGTGTTGTACCACAGCATCCGCCGATGATGCGTGCGCCAATCGCTTTGAATGTTTGAGCATATTCCCCAAAATAATCAGTTGTAGCGGGATACATTGCCCGCCCGCCAATGGTCTGCGGATAGCCAGCATTCGGCATAGCAGATAACATCGCATTGGGCATGGCTTGGTGCATGGTATTGAGGATAGTCGCAATTTGACTGGGACCTGCACTACAATTTACCCCGATAATATCTGCACCAGCCTTGACCAACTCGTGGGCGGCGCGTGCAGGGGAATAACCGAGTAGTGTGCGGTCGTCTTGGGCGAATGTCATTTGTGCGATAATGGGCAAATTCACGCCATCTGTCTCGCGGATACTTTTTACCACTTCAATCCCGATGAGCAATTCGTTGTGGTCGCTGAATGTCTCAAATAAAATGGCATCTACCCCTGCTTGGGAGAGGGCGCGGATTTGCTCAACAAAGCCTGTGCGGAGTTCTGCGGGGTTAATTTTGCCATACGGGCGCAAACGCAACCCAATTGGACCGACTGCGCCAACAATATACACTTCATCGGCGGGGATATTGGTCTGGATGATGGCTTGGCGGATATTTTCGACTGCGGCGGTATTAATTTCTGCAACTTGTTCACCGAGTCCGTATTCTGCCAATTTATACCGATTCGCGCCAAAGGTATTGGTTTCGATGAGGCGTGCGCCTGCAACCAAATACTCCGCATGAACCGATTGAACCATCTCTGGGGCAGTGATATTGAGATGTTCAAAACACGCATTGAGCGCGACTCCATGTTGATGAAGCAGTGTTGCCATTGCACCATCAGCGAGGAGCGTGCCACCATTTTTGAGAAAATCTAAAATTGGTTGTTTAGACATTGTGGTTTTTCATTCTTACAATAAAAAGGACAAGTGGCATGTATTGTATATACATATTCTTGATTATAGTATCCTTTTATCCATTATAATATAAGAAATGATGAAGGAGATTCTGAGATGTCGGTGCAAGAAGTGATTCAACAAGTACGCCAAATGTCACGCCATGAACAACATGAATTGATGGAATGGCTAGGATTAGTTTTGCAAGAAGATAAATCAGATAAACCTTATACCGTTTGGGATTTTGAAGGAATCGCCGCTCACCTCGCTGATGATGAAGACCCACAAGATTATATCAATCGGTTGCGAGATGAATGGGATAAAGAAGTATGATTTTATCACAGGCGCTATTAGGTGTGCATCACCTCTACATTGATACATCACCTTTCATCTATTACACCGAGAACAGACCCGAATTTCTGGCACAAGTTAAGGCTGTATTTGCTTATCAAGAAATAAATAATATTGATACAATCACCTCGGTTATCACTCTATCCGAGTGTGTAACTAAACCGCTAAAAGTAAATGACTCTTTATTAGTATCTGCCTACGAGCGATTTTTCTTGAAAACACGCAACATCTCAATGACCCCCGTCACACTTCAAATTTCGCGCCGTAGTGCCGATTTGCGAGCAAATTATGGATTACGAACACCTGATGCTTTGCATATTGCAACTGCATTAGAAACAGGATGTGAAGCATTTTTAACCAATGGTGTCTCTCTTAAGCGGGTTAAAGAATTATCTATTTTGATTCTCGGTGAGATGATAATTTAATGTCTAGCGTTTTATTGTTAAGTTTGAGAGAAGATTAATCAACGATGGCTGATGCACTGTTATACCAGCCATCATTAAAATCAATTTCCGCTAACTTTTTCGCTGTCCATCCCGATTGACAATTCGTTAGCACAAGTCGAGACCAATGCAATGATTGTCCCTTCCCCATCGGGTGCGGTATCTAATAAATAGGCTAAACGCGCATAATTCCGATTTTTAACATTATTCGCCTCAATCAAGCGCCTATCTCTGTCCATGTACCATGCGCGTACTGCATTAATTGGGTCTGGCGAAAAGAGAACCCGTTGGGTACGACCAATCCCAAATGGGCGCAAAAAGGTATAGGTCTCAGATTCCAAACGCGAATTTGGATAATCTACCAACCATAAATCGGCATCTGATACACAAGAACTATCTACTGCGACAAAAAAAATGCTACCACAGCCGATTATCCCCAAGATAATCATGAGCATCCCTAAAAAACATCCTCGTGTTGTATAACGGCTTTCGTGTGGTGCGTATTCCATCAAATCACCTGCTTTTCTTTATTTTCTATTGTAAGGCAAAGATTATAGATTTGTGTATTTATGATTCAAATAAAATCAAACCCAATCTAACATAAAACTATGGGTTTTTTATGGAGATGGCTTTATGACCAATGGAACGATTTTCACATTAAATACGTTTAGGGGATAAGTGTTGTTCAAATTAGAAGGAGATTGTTCCATGAAAGCCCGTTTACTTGCCTTTATCGTCTGCGCCGTGTTGATGCTCGGCGTATTCCCCTCATTTGCCCAAATAGATGTTATCCCTCCGCGTGGTGTATTCACCGACCCCGAATGGCTCAAGATAGATTATCAACGGATTGATGTCCGTGTAGATAACCAAATTGCGACCACCAACATTGATATGCAGTTCACCAATGAAGGTCCCGGACTCGCAGAAGGCACATTCTTATTCCCTCTGCCACAAGGTGCAACTGTCTCTGAATTGGTGATGTATATTAATGGGGTCGCCATTGAAGCGCGAGTTTTGCCTGCGGATGATGCGCGTGGTGTTTATAACGAAATTGTTCGTCAATATCGTGACCCTGCCCTGTTAGAATATATTGGCACAAGCGCCATTCAAGCCAATGTTTTCCCAATCCCACCCGGTGAGTCACGCCGAATCGAAATTAGCTATAATCAAATTTTAGAAGTTGATAATGGGCTTATCCATTATATTTTCCCCATGAATACCAACACGATCACCCCTCGCCCCATTGAGCAAATGAGCATCTCTTTGGAAGTGGTGAGCAACGATGTCATCAGCAATATTTATTCGCCTTCACACCGTATTGCTGTGGTACGCGATGGCGATAAAGCCTTCCGCGCAGGTTGGGAAGCCAACCAAGTGTTATCTGGTGGCGATGATTTTAGTTTGTATTACGGCATCGCCAACGATACGATTAGTGTGAATTTGCTCAGTTACCGTGAAAGTTCTGACCAAGATGGGTTCTTCATGCTCCTCATGCAACCCCCTCTTAGTGTGCCAGAAGACCAAATTTTGCCCAAAGATGTGATTATTGTCCTCGACCAATCGGGCAGTATGGATGGCATAAAATGGGAACAAGCCCAAGAAGCGACCAAATATGTGTTAAATAATTTGAATCCGAATGACCGATTTAATGTAGTGGTCTTTAGCAGTGGCGTGCGCGTTTATGCAGACCAATTAGAAGATGCAGAAAACGCGGGTAATGCCGCCGATTGGGTGAATGGGTTATTCCCAGAAGGCGGGACAAATATCGAAGCCGCGCTTTCGAGTGCATTATCATTAGCCAATACAGACCGCGCTACCACCATCTTATTTTTGACCGATGGATTAGCCACCGAAGGCATCACCTTCACCGATGATATCCTCTCTAGCCTTGCCGATAAAGCCTTATCCAACACCCGCATTTTTACCTTTGGTGTGGGTGATGATGTAGACACCATTTTGCTCGATAGCATTGCCCGCGATTTTCGTGGGACAACCGGTTATGTCCGTCCATCAGAACGGGTAGACGAAGAAGTTTCGAGTTTGTATAACAAAATTAGCGCCCCTGTTCTGACCGATGCCTCACTCGATTTTGGTGGTGCGCGTGTAGAATTAATGTACCCCGCCACTGTATCTAATTTATTTGCAGGCGAACAAATCACTGTTGTTGGGACATATCGTGAAGGTATCGAAAACCTGACCTTAACCCTCAGTGGCAAAGTTGGCGGTGTCGAGACTCAATATGTCTATGATAATTTGGAACTGCGCGAAAATGCGGGCGGTGAACCCTTCATTGCGCGGTTGTGGGCGACACGACGCATTGGTGATTTGCTAAATACCATCCGTTTGAATGGCGAAAATCCGGAATTGGTGGATAGTATCGTAACGCTCAGTGTGCGTTATGGTATCATCACACCCTACACCAGTTTCTTGATTGACGAAAACGACATCCTCACCCAAGGCGGTATGGATAGAGCCAGAGAAGAATTGGAAATCTCTTCTATGGGATTCTCTAGCAATAACACAGGCAGTCGTGCAGTGGATGATGCCGATATGATGAATAGCATGAATATGGCAGAAGCCCCCGCCGCCCCGATGGCGATGCCAACCATGACCGCAGGCGCTATGACCAATACACAGCAATTAGATGGGGAACTTAGACAAACAGCACCCCTGCAAAATGCGATTACCAATGTGGTAGATAAGACATTTATCAATCTCAGTGGTGTTTGGAACGATACCACCTTCCAACCCGACACAATGGAAACGGTCAAAGTCGAATTCTTGAGCGATGCCTATTTTGAATTGCTCGCCGAATTGCCAGAATTAGCCGATTATTTTGCACTCGGTGATGCGGTGATTGTGGTCATTGAGGGTGTTGCTTACGAAGTGGTGCCATCAGAGGCATAATGCAATTTCATTCAAATAAACAATAAGGGCGCTTGTATGCGCCCTTATTTTATTGCAAAGATATTTTATATCGGTTTTAATACGCGGTCTGTGCGGAGTTTCTTGGTCAAAATGACAATGCCATCGTTATAGACTTCTTGAACCGATTCACGCCATGCGGGGATTTTAATATCCTTCACATCAGTCGCTTCGTAACCTGCTTCTAAGAAAGATGTCCCAAATTCATTAGCAGATTTCGATGGCAAAAAGACAAAGCTCACTTCACTTTGCAATTCTTTAGAGGCTTCTTCAATCGTTTGCGCCAGCGCATAAATCGTCTGTGGGCGTTCTGGAATGGCATCAATATAAATTTCATCCACACGAGTAATCAGGTTTTCGACTTGCCAACCGACCACCGCCACAATGCGACCATTGGCTTCGGCAATCATATAACTCTTTTGCCCAAAATTCATCATCACATCGGAACGACTCACGCTTTTACCTGTGGCACGCGACAAATATCCCGCAATCAATTCGGCATTATTGGGCATCCCACGTTTGACCAAAATTGTCCCCAAAGGCGCGGTAGCGGGTCTGGTTGGGACAGTTGGCGCGGTGGTAGATGGTTTTGGAGAAACAGTTGGTGTTGATGTCGGAGTCGGCGCTGGTTTTGGGGGTTGCACAGCCGTTGATGGTGTGACAACAGGGGTTGCTGGGACAGGTTTAGGTGTTGGCACGGACACATTCACAGGCATAGCATTCCATGCAATTTGAACTTGCTTCCATGTTTCTTCGAGGTTGCCATCATTTTGAATGACGACATGGGCAGATTCAATTTTAGATTTTTGCGAATTTTGTGCAAGGATGCGTTGCTTGGCTTCATCCTCTGTCATTTTGCGTTTTTGGATGAGGCGCAAATATTGTGATTTTGGATTGGCATTCACCACCCAAATCGCATTACACGCCTTACCCAATTCACCCTCTAATAATTTTATCGCCTCAATGACGACAACCGGTTGTTTAGCACGACTCACGAGGGTATTAATTGCTTGTCCCACCACAGGATGCACAATCGCTTCTAATTTGGCGAGCAAAGCAGGATTGCTAAACACCATATTTCCCAACATCCCACGATTAATGGTCTTATCGGGATTAAGAATTACTTGCCCAAAGGTCTCGATAATCGGTTTGTAGGCAGGCGCGCCCGGAGACATCGCCTGATGGGTCAAGCCGTCTGCATCAATGGTATATGCACCCAAATGTTGGAGCATTTGTCTGACCACACTTTTGCCAACAGCAATATTCCCCGTGAGACCAATCACGTATTTATTCCCAAAACGACTCACGGCTATACCTCCCCGCATATAATTTGATAGAAATGTACATCTTCCATAAAACGACTTTCTTCTCTCTGTTTATTAGTCTAGCCCATTTTATCAAATTCCACCACCATCTACCAAAAAGAATTCAAATAAAATTCAAACTCTTCTAAGGCTTTCGGCATATTTTCCCGACCAAACCCCAAACGCACATGCTTATCCCCCGCAAAAAAGCAAGTGCTTGGCAATAACATCACCCCACGCTCTTGGATGAGCGATACACAAAATGCCTCGCTGTTCACATCCCATTTGAGGCGCGGGAATCCGATAGACCCTGCGTGAGGGCGTTCCCACTCGATGAGCGATTCATACCGCGCAAAAAAATCATCCAACATCACCATATTTTTTTGGATAATCTCTAAATTGCGTTTCACAATTTTATCGCGCTGGCGCAAGGCAATCAGGCTCAAAAATTCACTTGGGGCGCTGTTGCAAATAGTGGTGTAATCTTTGAATTGTGCCATCCGCGCATAAGCAGGTTGATTACGTGTCGCAATCCAGCCAATCCTTAGCCCTGCCAAGCCATATGTTTTGCTCATCACACCTAATGAGGTCGCCAATTCGTAGCTATCACAAGCGGCGGGCAGTCGGTCTTGTGGATTGTGTTCTAATCCGCGATACACCTCATCGCAAAATAATTCAATCCCACGCGGGCGCAAAATTTCGATGAGGGCATGAAATTTTTCTTGTGACATCAAATACCCTGTTGGGTTATGTGGGGTATTGATAATCACAGCACGGGTATTTGGGCGGATATTATCTGCCAACCAGTTCAAATCCAAGTCCCAGCCAGTCGCCTCATCTGCCATCCAAAACGAAACATCGCATCCATTGGCGCGGGCAATCTCGTATAACGATTGATAACTCGGTGCATGAACGATGATGTGGTCGCCAACACCCACCGTTGTATTCATATACGCAAAAATGGCTTCTTCTGCGCCAGAAAAAACTAAAATTTGGGCGGGATTCATTTGAGTATATAGAGTGGCAATTTCGGCGCGGAGCTGTGGATTGCCTTCATATTCGGTATAGCCAAGCCACACCTCGCCAAAGGCTTGCGATGCGCCATCTTCTAGTGCCAACACATCGTGAATACTCATAGATTGGCAATCGGAACTACCGAGCAAATACTTAACGCTAAATTCATACGGGACAAAAAAACGCTCTAATTCAAATGGCGGAATTTTCATATCAAATAACCCGCCTTACCCGTTTATGCGGGTTAAGTCCTAATATATCCATTCTTAATTCAGGGTCTTGTATAATCAAAATTATCACCTTTATTTATCGGATATGACTGGATTCATCCTTCAGTTCTAGCGAAAACGAAAAACCACTTATGACCACTCAGGTTCGCGCCATCAGCGCAGTACCTCACAGAAGTCTTGTAGACCGCGCTCCATTCTTTTATGGTTGGGTTATCTGGATAGCCGCCACCGTTGGCATTATCGCCTCTGCCCCTGCACAAGCCTTCAGTTATTCCCTTTTCATTGACCATTATATAACCGATTTCGCCATAGACCGCCAGACTGTTTCGGGTTTGTTTGGGCTTGGGACATTCATCGCCGCACTCAGTTTAACATGGATTGGCAAACAAATTGACCGTCGCGGTAGTCGGGTTGTTGGTTTTGCGGTAGGTGTTTTGTTCACTATTGCGCTCACAACCTCGGCATTGGTGACGGGTCCCTTTACTTTGCTCCTCAGTTTTATTGCGATGCGGACATTAGGGCATGGTGCAATGGTCTTGGTGGGGACTACTGCGATTGGCAAATGGTGGCGTATTAAGCGTGGCTGGGTCATTGGCTTGGCATTGGTCGCCTCTGCCCTATTTCAGACAGAATATCTGCATACCCTTCAATATTTGATGAATACAGTCGGTTGGCGTTGGACGTGGGTCATTTTATCGGGCATGGTAGCCATTGCCTTTTTGCCTGTTTGGTGGGGATTAATGCGTGACCGTCCAGAACAATTTGGATTATTACCCGATTCAACACCAACCACCAGCCGAGAAGCCATGATGACCACCGCCGAATTATTCCCTGTTATGGCAGAAGATAATTGGACACTCCAAGAAGCCCGTCGTTTGCCCATATTTTGGATATTTGTCTTTGGCAGATTCTTCTCATCGGCATGGGGGTCTGGCTTGGTATTGCACCAAGTCTCGGTTTTTGCCGCACAAGGGCATAATTCGGTAACGGTTGCATCTGCTTATGGGTTATTAGCCATTGTCAATGCGGGTGTGACCTTATTTGTGGGGCGCACCATCCATAAATTCCGACTCAGTTGGTTGATGTCATTCCAGATTATGATGATGATACTCACTATTGCGCTCGCCATGACTATGAATCAGATATGGATGGTTCATGCGTATGCCATCGTGTTTGGCATTGTCTTTGCGCTCGGTGGCATTTTGGATAATAACATTTGGGCAGAAATGTTTGGGCGTGAACACTTAGGCGCGATTCGTGGATTCACCGCGACATTCCTCATTTTTGGGACATCAAGCGGACCTTGGGTATTTGGTTGGATATACGATATGTTCAACGGATACGATTTTATTTTGTTGGCAGGCATTGTTTTGGGTATGTTGCCAATGATGTTAGGGCTATTCATCAACAAACCCCGCGCACATTATCCAGAAAAATAAGCAACCCCTTCCTCTGGCATGATTCTGACCTCAGAATCATGCCACACAGTTTATAAAATCAACCCCGTGTGAAATTCATCTCCCAATTTTTTTCCCATGTCTGCCCATTATCTGATGAAAAAAATTGTTCCCATCGTGGGGTTTCGGTGTGGGTATTTGACCAAACAAACCGCACAATAATGGGGTTTCCATTCCATGTATCTTCCCCCTCAAATATGCCAATACCATCCTTAAAATTGCCAATAACAGGGGGTTGCATGATGCCATCCCGATAACTGACCCAATAAATATACCATTGTCGCATTTCACGGTTAAAAAATCGAAGCGAAGAGCCGATAGGCGTGCCATCCAGCCCAGTCATTTGGTCTATAACACCCAATTCACTCAATAAAGAATAACCTTCATGATTCGCCTCAAACATTTTCCAGTCATGGCTACCTTCTAGGCGTTTGGTGAGCATTTTATTCTCCACTCGCCACTGCCCAATTAAAAAATTAAAATCTTGTGGTACATCTTGATTGCCCAATTCAGAAAACATCGTGTTAATCCTTTTGGTTGATTTATATCGCCATCTATATTTATTATCTGGCTCAATGAGGATATAATCAGTCCTCATTCAGACCAATATTTTGCAAAGAATCAATGCGATGTATCATCCAACAACCCGCCTGTTAACCATACTCGAAATTTTACAATCGAAACCATTTGTCAGTGGACCAGAATTATCTCAAAAATTAGAAGTAGATGTACGGAGTATTCGGCGTTATATCACAATGTTGCGCGATATGGGGATTCCAATCGAAAGTGAGGCAGGGCGTTTTGGAAATTATTATTTACGGGCAGGGTTCAGATTACCCCCTCTGATGTTCACCAATCACGAAATTTTGGCAGTTATGATGGGACTACTGGCAATACAACAACTTGGAATATCCCATGTTGACCATGCAATCACCAAAATTGAGCGTGTATTGCCAGATAACCTACGCGGACAAGCGCGTGCATTACAAACGGCGCTCACATTCAATCTACAAATTTCACCCATATCCCTAAATAACATCATCTCCATATTGAGCCTTGCTACTTATTACCATCAACAAGTCTGGTTGGAATACAAAGATACCAATCAAAACAAAACATCCCGAACATTCGATTGTTATGGTGTGGTTTATCATAATGGGCTTTGGTATGCGGTTGGTCACTGTCACTTACGGGGCGATTTACGCATTTTTCGCCTAGACCGCATCGGACAACTAAAATTATCGGAATCTTATTTTATCCCACCCACCCAATTTGATACGCTCAATTATCTGCTCACAAAAATGGCGACTTTGCCTCATGTGTGGTTGATAAAAGTTTTGCTCAAAACAGATATGCAAAAATTAGCCCATATTTCACAAACACTCGGCATTTTTGAAGTCGTTGAGGATGGCATTTTGCTCACTATGCAAGCAGAAGATTTAGGCTGGACAGCACGATTTTTAATGAGCCTAAATTGCCAGTTCACCATCTTACAACCACAGGAGTTACATGATGAATTTCGGCGATTAGCACACATCTTATTGGAGATGGTAGGTGAATCATCTGGGGTAAAATAGAAATGGGCTTGATAACCACAAGCCCATTTTTATTATCCTTTTAAGCGTTTTTCGACAAATTCTAAAAATGGATATGCCATATTATTGGCATCGGCTTTTTCGCTTTCAAACAGAGTGCGATTCGCTTCTTCAAAATGGGTATGCAGGCGCTCTAATTCACGGATTTGGATTTGGGCGGGTTCATGCTTAAATTGTGTGACAATGGTTGTATATCGCCCCATTGCCAACAATAACCATTCTTTTTCGCCAATTTTCCGCACAAGGCGTTCTGCTCGTTTATTGCCATCCATCAAAAACGAAAAATCATTCAATAGCGGACCAATGACACTAATCGGCACAGTCAATTCACCGAGTGTCTCCAAAACCTTGCCGTTGCGGTTATAGTAAATCATCAACCCAGTCGCCTTGCCCTGATACGCTGTTCGCACCGCTATCGTGCTGGTATTATCGCCACTTTGCGATAATTCATTCCCTGTCATGAGGGCGGCATTGGCAATAGAAAGTTGCTCACTATAACGCGCATAAATCATCTGAAATTGCTCACGGCTAATTTTGCCATCGGCAAATTCGGTGATTAGCCCCTGAATTTTGGCTTCTACAGTCGCCTTAAATGCCTCTGCGGGATTGGGCTTTTTTTCTGTATTGGGTGGTTGGGGTGTTTTTTTTGTATCATCGGGCATGGGCTATTTTCCAAATTTTTTCTTCACAAATATCAAAAACGGATAAGCGAGTGTACTGCTATCTATATGTGCTTTTGCCAGTTGAGCGCGATTCGCCTGTTCAAAGTCGTGGCGTAGTCGTTCTAATTCGCGGATTTGCATCGGCGATGGTTCATTCACGAATAAAATAGCGACTGTTGTATATTGACCGGGTAAAAATAATAACCAGTCTTTTTTGCCAATTTTTTCGATACGCCTGTCTATCAATTGATTAGCGACCATCTGTAATGTGAAATCTTCGAGCGTTGGCTCTAATACAGAAAATGGAATGGGAAAATCGCCCAATGTCTCTAAGACTTTTTCGCCCTTATTATGATAAATCACCAGTCCTTGCACTTTGCCCATAAATTCATCACGGACGGCAATGGTCGGTGGACCGCCTTCGGCAATGCTCACCGCATCTGGATTTCCGGTCATGAGGGCATGTGTCGCAATTGAAAGACGTGCGCTATAGCGTTCATATAACGCATGAAATTGCTCACGACTAATTTTGCCATCGGCAAATTCTCTCACGATGGATTGAATTTTTTCTTCCATCAATGTCTTAAATTCTTCTGCTTTTTGGCGCGGGTCAGATGACATCATCGCCCTCTTTTCTATAACATTTCACAGGCAATTCAAAAAAATTATCGTCCTGCAATCGCAATCACAACCGCGGCAATGAGTGCCAACAATCCAATCACCGCAAATGCAGAGACAACCACACGTTGCCAACTTGGGAGGGGAGCATTTTGTTTTTCGAGTTGCACCATTTCCATTGTGCTACCCTTTGGTTGACGACCAATATGACGTTCTTTGTCACTGATATATTGATTCTGCTCGTTCATTATCTATTTTCCCTCATTTTTCGATGAAATATCCTTAAGATGATTCTATCAAAATATCGCGTTAAAACCAATATTTTCACATGCCATCTGTTTATCAAATGACACACCAATCACTAACCGATTTCAAAAATAGCCACACTATGTCGCATTTATCGGCACATGAGATTATATCTAACCAAAGCCACTATAGCCAAATACACGCTCTTTTGATATACTACCCGTCACGTTAACCAATTTTATGGTAAAACTTGAGGAGAGGTAGCATAGCTGGTCTAATGCGCTCGCCTGGAACGCGAGTACGGGTAACACCGTCGTGGGTTCGAATCCCACTCTCTCCGCTTCTCTTTTTTCTGCTCATTTTATCGGCATGTGCAGGCGCAGAAGCGCCCCTCCCCACACGGGTTGTTTTGCCATCCGAAGCACCCACCCTCACCCTACCCCCAACCACTATTCCTATCACTGGCACACTCAATTTTTGGGAAGCCCAAAGTGGCATTTTAACCAATGATAACCCGCAGGTTTGGCGATTTGCCGCCTTTGCGGGAGATAATATCGCGCTACGTGTCATCGGAGATGACGCTAATTTAATTTTGATGGCTGATACGGGTGATATTTTGACACAAGGGGCAGATATTTCTGCCATTATCCCTATCACTGGTTTCTACGAAGTGATGGTAGTGGGCAGTGGGGAGTATCAAATCGGGCTTGGTTATGCTGATAGAGATAATCCCAATGCGCCCACCCAGATTCCCCTCACCCAAGTGGTCGGAATCCCCACACCAAATCCATTGCTCGAAGAACTAGGCATATTCATGGGCGAAATTTTGCCCAATACCCCCATTCAACAAACCATTTTAGATGATGCCCGCCAACGCTATACCTTTTCGGGGGTAGAAGATACTTATATCCAAATCGAAATTATGGCGGATGCGCCCGAAAATACCCCCCGCCTAACATTATTCGCGCCAGACGGCACACCGATTGCCACCGATGGCGGAAGCGGGGCAAATGGCTCGGCACGATTACGGAATATCCGTCTACCGCAACACGGCGATTATGCTTTGCAACTCATTGGGCGGTCAAATAGCACCTATACACTGGTGATGAACACCACCGATAGGCTCATCCCCGTCATCGCCACACAAACGATTTTGCCCACGCCTACACCTTTCCCAACGTATGCCCCCCCATCCCCACAACCACTTCTTGCGGGAGCAAGGCTCGAAAATCATATCCCCATTCGCGCTACGCTCACCCGTCCAGATGGTGTATATATTTATCCTCTATACGCGGATGGTGGGACGATTATCACCATCGGCGCAAGCCCTGTGGATAACCCACAAGTGCGGTTACGGATGGAACTCGTAGACCCAGAAGGCACAATCGTCACTCGCGCAACCGTAAATGGGTCTGTATCGAATGGTGATACGGTCATCCCTGCTTATCCAGTGGTCATGAGTGGGGTGTATCAGGTATTTGTGACATCCGAAAATGGTGTTTTGGGCGATTACCTATTGTCTTATGGCATCGGCGCAACTCGGTCTGACCGTTATATGGGGAATATTGCGCGTGACCAAGCCCTCACCAATCGGATAGATAAGCGCGGTGTGCGCGATATTTGGGCATTAGAATTACAGCGTGGCGATACGATAACACTCTCAGTCACGCCGAATGATTTGGTATTCGACCCGATTTTAGAACTCGTCCGCGCCAGCAATCCAAATGAATTGGTGACAATTGATGATAATAGTGGTGGCAACCGCGCCCCATTCGTCCGCAGTCTGACCATCCCAGAAGATGACTTATATCTGATTCGGGTTTATGCCAAAGATGCCGCGAGTCTGGGGAGTTATAGCCTCATTTGGCGTTATATAGACCGCGCCGCCACACCTACCCCGCCACCACCCGCCACCCCATTGATGACCGTTTATGATAGTGTGGCGCTCGATACCTATGTGTTTTATCCCATTCAAGGATATATTGGGCAAAAAATTGAGGTGCAGGTGATTGGTCAATCAGCAGGATTTGACCCTGTAGTGGCGCTCATTTCACCCACAGGCGAAACAGTCATCGAAGCCGATGATAGCAATGGCACACTCAACCCAACATTCACATTCACCATCCCTGCCGATGGGGTGTATCGGTTGCGTGTGAACGGCTATTTATCCGCAGGTGATTTTGTGGTGCATGTGCGGGAATTATTTTAGGAATGATGATGGAGGGGCAAAATGTCAAATATATTCATAAGCTATTCATCCAAAGATGTAGATATTGCCATTCAAATTGCGGATGATTTAATTCGACACGGATGTGATGTTTGGATTGACCGTCGGGGTATTGATGGCGGGACAAAATGGGCATCAGAGATTTCGCGGGCGATTCGGAATTGCACCTATTTCCTCATTATTTTGTCACGCAATTCTTTAGCATCAGACAATGTTCGGAAAGAAGTCGAATTGGCGGCAGAAGATAAAAAGGCATTCGTCCCAGTCCGTCTTGAAGAAGCCATCTCCATCCCCGATGATTTCCGCTACCATTTAGCAGGCATTCAGCATGTGGGGATGTTTGCAAATTATCAAAATGGGCTAAACTCTTTACTGAAAATTATTGGCAGTAATAAGACAACCACAACACAACCAAATAATAAAATTATCGTAGAAACACGAGCATGGAATAAAGGACACGGTGACATATTATCATTTGATTACACAGAATTTGATAACATTGCAGACTTTTTAGATGCTATTTTTTACTCATTGACCATTCAACCCCCTCATGCTTATACATTTGGAAAAACTTGGGCATTATTAGACACAAAAACAGGTTTCATCTTCCGTGATATGGGAACAGCATGGGCTTGGACACAACGCCAAGAACGTGACCTAAGAAGTTTAGAAGAAGCTGGCATTTTGCCTAATATGTCCTTATTGGTGATACCATTATAATGGCACATCACCATCCTAACCGATACCCCAACGCACCAAGTAACGCTGTCAAAAACCCATAACCCATTTCTTGGAATCCGATAATCGGCGCACGGCGCGGTTTGCGATAATCTGATAAGCCAATCATTGCACGCGCCAATAAAATCAACATCGCAACCACACCCAAATAGGGCATCGCACGCGGAATCGCAAACCCAATCACCATCAACACCGCAACACCATGCACACTCCACACAGCCCCGCGCGAAATCGGATTACCTTTTTCTAAGCGCAACCGCGCCCGAACATACAAAATAGATGGGATAATCCGCCCCAATAAAAATAACCATAAAATGAGCGCGGGCGTTATTGACCACCCGCCTAAAATAGCAATCATGGGGGCAATTGCGCCGAGTGCAATCGCGCCACAAATTTCTGGGGGTAATTTTCGACTTTGGTTTTTTGCATCGTACCACAATTGAATGAGGGCAAAAGGGAGCGCCATCAGCAGGGGGAATAAAAAGGTTTTATCACCAACCGAAATGAGGAGCAATGTGAATGGAATAAATGCTAATGCCCCATAACCAACGGTAAATCGTTCTGCCCAAATCGTGCGCGGAGGGCGGTTGCCCTTCAAGCGGTCTTTGACAGCAATCTTGAGGGGTTGGTGAATGAGGAACACCCCAAATGCGCTGAGGGCAAGCAACAATCCCCCACCAGAAAATGCGGTTAATAAGCCCAGTAAAATCGGTTCAATCAAAAAGCCCCAACCACCGTGTTCGGAGGGGAGCGCAACGGAGCGAATCACTTTGCGTTGGTTGGGATTGGCTTTCGATGTGGCTGTAGACATAAATGAAAAAAATTAAAAAAAAAATCGGGGTTAATTTGCCCCATAAAACCGTTATAATTCTCTTATTCTGTCCATTGTAGCAAAAGGGATACCGTCATTGGCAATACTTAAACCTGATGAACTGAATATCATCAGCCACAGCGAAGACCAAACCCGCCGTTATGGGGCAAAATTAGGCATGTTACTGAGTAAAGGCGATGTCATTTGCCTATCAGGGGATATGGGCGCGGGCAAGACTGTTTTCACCAGTGGCATCGGTGTGGGTTGGGGGTCACTCTATCCTGTCACCAGCCCGACATTTGTGCTAGTGCATGAGCATAAACGCGAAAAAGACCGCCAACGCTTATACCATCTGGATTGTTATCGGCTCGAAAATCCGGGTGATGTCACCTCAATTGGATTTGACGACCTCCTCGATTCTGGCACACTCATCATCGAGTGGCCCGAGCGCATCGAAACCGCATTACCCAGTGATTATTTATGGGTCAATTTGCGCGTGGTAGATGATACCCGCCGAAACCTCATTTTTAAGGGCAACAGCCCTTATTATTTGAACCTCATCACCAAATTCAGAGAAAAAACCTTCGGGGCATAATCATGATTTTAGCCATAGATACCGCAACCCGTTTTATCAGCATCGCTCTGCATGATGGTCATACCATTCTCATGGAACAAACATGGCAAAGCGATAATTTGCACACCGAACAACTCGCGCCTGCCATTCAACAATTATTCAAATTCACCGAAACATCGCCCGACCAGCTCACGGCAATGGGTGTGAGCATTGGACCGGGGTCATACACAGGCTTACGTATCGGTGTGGCGATGGCAAAAGGCATGTGTGCCATTCATAGCCTGCCCATTATCGGCATGAGTACACTCGATTTACTCGCTTATTCGCATACCCAACATCAAGCCAATACTGGGCTAGTGGCAATTGTGGCGGCGGGGCGTGGGCGCGTGATTGTGAATAGCTATCGCTGGAAAAAAGGACATTGGCAAAGCCATAGTGAACCCCGCCTGATGACATGGGAAAAATTGGTAGAAACGATAGATGGCGTGGCAGTCATCACAGGCGAAATCAATTCTCATGGTCACGAAATAATCGAAAATGCGATTGCATCGGGCAAACCGATAAGCATCGCATCTCCCGCAATACGAGTGCGTCGAGCCAGTTATTTAGCCAATTATGCGTGGGAGCAATTCCGCGCCACCGAAGATAAATCTGTTTTTCATCCCACAAAATTAATACCCATTTATATGCAAGATGAGAACACGCCATGAGCGCCATTTTACGTTATATGAACCTCACCGACATCCGCGAAGTGGTGGTAATAGACCGTCTATCATTCACCCCTGCTTGGTCGGAACAATCGTATGCCTACGAAGTTAGCAAAGCACCCACCAGTCACATGATGGTCATGCAATCGGTGTTGGATAATGCCTCAAGATGGCGCAGATTTATTCGCCCATTCGCCAATTCTGGGGGGAAAATTTTGGGTTATGCGGGCATGTGGATGATTGCCGATGAAGCACACATTAGCACAATTGCCTCTCATCCAGATGAACGCGGAAAAGGCGTTGGGGAGATGATATTGGCATCGCTCATCCAAAAAGCAATTCACCAGCAATCGGCGTATATGGTGCTAGAAGTGCGTGTGAGTAATTCAGTGGCGCAAAATTTATATCACAAGTATGAATTTAGGATTGTGGATAGGCGTTACAATTATTATCACGACAATCATGAAGATGCCTTTGATATGCGTCTCGATTTATCTGATAAAGAACGCATTACGCGGTTAAATGCGCGGTATCATGCCATTTTACAAAGACTCGACTGTGTAGACCATTTTGTCACCTCTCCTCGCCCAGAAATCGTACACTCATAAAAGGATAAATCCCACATGACCGATTTACTCATCACTACCGATTGGTTAGCCGACCACCTAAATGACCCTAATATTCGGATTGTAGATATTCGTGGGCATGTGTTACCCGCAAATCAACCCCGCCCTCATTATTTCGCCCATAAAGACGATTATATCACCCGTCACATCCCAAATGCGGTGTTTGTGGATTGGGTTTTGGATATTACCGACCCCGATAGCCCAAATGCAGGGCATATCGCCAAGCCAGAACCTTTCGCACACCTCATGGGCAGTTTGGGGATTGATGAAAACACGCTAGTTGTCGCGTATGATGATTTTGGCGGAATTTTTTCGGCGCGGTTGTGGTGGGCATTAAATTATTATGGACATGGGCGCGTGGTTGTGATGGATGGTGGCTGGCATAAATGGATAGCAGAAAACCGCCCTACCACCGCCGATTTACCCATCATCACACCCAAAATTTTCACACCAAAAGTAAATCCTGCCCTACGCTTAACAATAGACCAAGTTCAAACAGGAATTCAGACCAATATGCCCCTGATTGATGTCCGCACACCCGATGAATTTATGGGGCGGGCTTCTCGTGCAAAACGGTTTGGGCATATCCCCACCGCCAAAAATTTACCCCGTAACGACCTCATTCGCGCGGATAATACCATGTTATCTGTGCCAGACCTGCGATTAAAATTTGCGGATATGGGCATTACGACAGATGGTGATGGGGTGGCATTTTATTGTAATGGTGGGGTATCTGCCAGTTATGGATTATTGGCGATGCGCGTGGCGGGATTCAACGGCGGGGCAGTATTCGATGGCTCATGGAAAGAATGGGGCAACGACGAAACCAAGCCAATAGAATAAATGGCAGTTTTAGGGCATTGTTAACAATTTTAATTGAGGAATTCTCTGAAAATGCTTGTTGTTCAAAGTCAATAACGGATAATCATAATAAATTGAAGTTCCTGCGACAAGCGTGTCTGTAAGCCCAATTACTTGATTCTGTTTCAATGATTGGGCTTGAATTTTAGCGCATAGCAACCAAATATCTTGGGTTACGGGGTAAGTTTCTATCAGTGGAAATTTAGTCGCAAATTCTAATGAACGCCCTGCTTTTTGCGCCCCAACTTCTAATTCAAACACAACAACATCG
Source organism: uncultured Chloroflexota bacterium (assembly GCA_937942935.1). Lineage (GTDB taxonomy): Bacteria > Chloroflexota > Anaerolineae > Aggregatilineales > Phototrophicaceae. The sequence continues at coordinate 18,627 of CALDGT010001249.1, forward strand.
CTCACTATGGCTGTTTCATAACGCAAACTTGCCAAAGTTAAAAGATTAGAATGTGATTGTCTAATATGTGCAATTAAAATGCTAGTATCTACAAAGAATTTAGCTTTTTCTGCCATTCCGCATCCCACTTTTCGCGTGCATCATTAATTGCATCCTCAAATTCATCACCTATATCCGACCACATGCCATAGGTTTTATCAAGCATCTCTAAATAAGCATCCCAATCGGGCGGGTCATTCGGCAACATGACGACCAATTCTTCCCCTTCGGCTAAAGATGGGATGTCGCCAATTGGCACAAATTGTCCATTTTGATATTTTAGGGTAATTGTTCTCATCACATTGCTCCTCATATTTGACAACCATTATAACGCAAATTCTATCAGGATGATGAATTTGGTCGGTAAGATGAGGCGTAGCTGTGACGTCTCTAAAAAGAGTATAAAAATTCCGCGCAAATGATTGACAATCTGTCCATCACGCGGTACAGTAGGTCTATGTTGATAAACACTATTTTGGAGAACGCCATGCTCTGGTTGCGTGTATGTCGTCCCTATAAGCGATGAGGATTGTTTCCCGCTTATAGGACGCTGAATGAAGATAACAATCGGTTTCCTGATTTTTCTGACTACTAGATAAAAATCAAAAGACCGTCAAAGCGACTTATAAAAAACAACGTGGAACATCCTCGTAGGATGACTCTTATACCCACGTTGTTTTTTGTTGCTTGGCGGTTTTTTTGTTTATAACACGTAAAGGGATATGACACATGATTTCTGCAATCCGCACCAATGACACCTATATGCCTCACAATCATGCACATGTGGGCATTTCACTCGAAAAACAAATTGGCAATACACCTCTACTCGGTTTTAGCCGTGTGACGGCACATTTGCCCGAAAATATCAAAATTTATGCCAAAGCTGAATGGACAAATCCGGGTGGGAGTGTCAAAGACCGCGCCGCCCTCAATATCATCCGCGAGGCAGAACGCGATGGCTTGTTGTATGCGGGTAAAACCATTTTGGATAGCACCAGTGGCAATACAGGCATCGCCTATTCGATGATTGGCGCATCGAAAGGGTATAAAGTGAAATTATTCCTCCCCGCCAATGCCAGCCCAGAACGCATCGCCATTTTGCGGGCGTATGGGGCGGAACTTGTCCTCACAGACCCGCTTGAAGGCAGTGACGGCGCAATTTTAGCGGTGCGTGAATTGGTCGCCAATGAACCCGATAATTATTTTTATGCTGACCAATATAATAATCCTGCCAATTGGCGGGCGCATTATTATGGGACAGGCGTGGAAATTTGGATGCAAACACAAGGGCAGGTCACACATTTTGTCGCGGGACTTGGCACCAGTGGCACCTTAACAGGCACTGGTCGGCGCTTGCACGATTATAACCCCGATATTCATGTCGTTTCGCTCCAACCCGATTCACCATTCAATGGGTTAGAAGGTCTTAAGCACATGCCCACCGCCATTAAACCCGGCATTTATGATACATCGGTGGCAGATGAAAATATGAATATCTCTACCGAAGAAACCTACGAGATGGCACGCCGTTTGGCGCGTGAAGAAGGCTATCTGGTCGGGATTAGCTCGGCAACAGCGATGGTCGGTAGCCTGCGGATTGCAGAACGACTGGCGACAAATGGCGAAGGCGGGACAATCGTCACCGTATTCCCCGATAATGCCTATAAATACCTCAGCGAAGCATTTTGGACAAAATAATTTTATCCCCATTAGAATGACGGACGGCAATAATGCCGTCCCTACTAATTATTCCCCTATCCCATTATTCAATCTGCCTATTTATAAATTTCTGTGTCAAATATACTTGACACAGAATCTAATTCATGCTACTCTATGTAAAGTATAGTTTACATAGAGTCAAGATAAGTATACAGAGAGAGTAGCGATGTTCTATCAAGAAAGACGCGAAGGTGTTTATCTAATCAGCAATATTCTGGTATCTGTGGTGTATTTAGGATTTGTATTGCAACAATATCAGGCACTAGGGCTTACATCAGACAATGACATTCGCTTTTGGGGTGCGTCTATCCTGATTTTTATCCCTGTGCAAATTGTAACACGGATACTCATCCACATTATCTTCAGCATCATGAATACAGTGGTAACAAAAGAGGAAGAGCCGACCATCATGGATGAATTTGATAAACGTATCGAATTAAAATCCGCACTCAATTTTTATCATACCTTCATGTTCGGGTTTGTAATGGCAATGGTGGCGGTGGCATTAAATCAACCGACATCTGTGATGTTTTTCATCTTGATGATAACCATCGTCATCGCGGGATTTGTGGGCGATATATCGCAACTCTATTACTATCGTAAAGGGGTATAAATCATGAGCAAACCACAAATTAGCAACAATATTCGCAAATTGCGGTTTAACATGAATGAAATGACACAACAAGAATTGGCGGATAAAGTCGGGGTGAGCAGGCAAACCATTGTCGCCATCGAAAAAGGGAACTACTCCCCTTCTCTGGAATTAGCATTCAAAATCGCGCTTGTTTTTAATGAGCCATTAGAAGAGGTTTTCTCTTACACACCCTAATTTAAGTCACTTTTGACATCAGCAATATCAGCATTACCACCAAAATCTTAGCAAAAATTAGCTATTTGATTTATCGGATTTATGTACCTTGTTATCAATATGGAGAAAAATCATGAAAGCAATCATTTCGACACAATATGGCTCGGCAGATGTTTTGAAATTAGCGGAAATCGAAAAACCCACCCCAAAAGAGAATGAAGTCTTGGTGAAGGTGCGCGTTGCCACTGTCACCCCATCCGATTCAGCTTTTCGGCAAGGCAAACCATTCATCATCAAATTAATGTATGGGCTTAAAAAACCGCGTATTCAAATATCGGGTGTTGAGTTTTCGGGAGATATTGAAGCCGTTGGCGCGGGTGTGACCAATTTCAAGCATGGGGATGCTGTTTATGGCATCAGTCCAAACACTTTTGGCGCACATGCCGAATATCTCACGTTGCCCGCAACAGGGACAATCATCCAAAAATCGCCTAATATGACCTATCAAGATGCGACAGGGGTGATAGATGGTGCGACCACCGCGCTCTCTTTCCTCAAAAATGTAGCAAAAATTCAGCGTGGGCAAACCATTTTGATTAATGGGGCATCGGGCGCGGTTGGAGCATACGCGGTGCAACTCGCCAAGCATTTCGGGGCAAGGGTAATCGGTGTGTGCAGTACAAAAAATATCGAATTGGTCAAATCATTGGGCGCAGATGAGGTGATAGATTACACAAAAAAAGATTTCACCAAAAATCATGGACAATATGACATCATTTTTGATGCAGTGGGCAAAAGCACCTTTGGCAAATGCAAACGCGCACTCAAGCCAAAAGGCATTTATATGACCACTGTGCCAACATTAGGCATTGTTGGGGCAATTTTGCGGACATCACTCATGGGTGGCAAAAAAGCCAAATTCACCACCGCAGGCTTAAAACAAAATCAGGCAACATTAGGTGAATTAACCCAATTATTTGATGCAGGCGCAATGCGAGCCGTGATTGACCGATGCTACCCATTGGAGCAAGTCCCCGATGCTCATCGTTATGTGGATACAGGTCGCAAAAAGGGCAATGTGTTGATTACCGTGTCGTAAATATCGTAAGGGCTTGCCATGGCAAGTCCCCCATACACACACCCATTATACTGGACGACATACGCGATTAGCGCTAGTCGTCCAAAGATATACCCTATTGCACAATTTTGAAATTAAACATGCCTGTTCCCAACACACCCCACAAGCGCACCCAAACAGGCAATAACATTTCTGTCCCGCGTGCGGTGGTAATATCACCCAAATTAATGATATTTTTCCAGCCAAACCAAGTTTTCAGATACTCGATGACGACTTCTTTGGCATCGGCATCATTTCCACTCACAAAAATATGATGGTCGCCATCGGCTAAAGCACTTGGATTCACCATCAGCGCCGATGTGAGAGTGTTTAGTGTTTTCACCACTTTAGCAGATGGAAACCGCGCCTGAATTTGTTCTGCCAATGAATCGGTGTTCGATACGAATAACGATGGTGGCATCCCCTTAGAAAAATCGAGTGGATTGGAAATATCTATGATGATTTTACCCGACAAATTCGCCTCCCCTGCCGCTTCTAAGGCGGTAATGGTCGAGTGA
>CALDGT010001250.1 GCA_937942935.1 uncultured Chloroflexota bacterium
GAATGGGCAGAAAAATTCCCACCCCTGCAACAAGCGATTATGGCGGGTGTGGCAAAATCGGGGGCGAGATTGGTGATTGGGGACAATTTGTATATGTATGGCGACCCCAACGGTCAACCCCTGCGCGAAGATTCGCCGATTAAACCACATACCCGTAAGGGAAAAGTCCGCGCACAAATGGCACAAGCTATCTTAGATGCACATAAAGCGGGTGACATTTGTGCCGCGATTGGGCGTGCATCCGACTTTTTTGGTCCCGAAGATGAGGTGCAAGGGGAACAGTTATTCCGTCCTGCGCTGGCGGGAAAAACGGTGAATATTTTGATGAGCGCGAATATGCCACACACCTTCACTTATGTGCGCGATTTTGGCAAATTGTTGGCGAGCATCGGCACAACCGATAGCGCATTTGGTCAGGTATGGTTTGCGCCTAGTTTCGCCCCCATGACACAAGGCGAATTGGTGAAAAAAGTGGAAGCCGAAATGGGTCAACCGATAAAAGTGCGTGTTGGCACACGTCCGATTTTACGGGTGTTGGGTTTATTCGATAAAAATGTGCGCGAAATCATCGAAATGTTATATGAATTTGAAAAACCGTTCATTGTGGATACGACCAAAGCCGAAAAAGCCTTTGGCTGGAAAGCCACCCCTATTGATGTGGCAATCCGCGAGACAGTCGCCTATTTTCGGGCGAATTAGGCGCGGGTTAGGGCGGGTGAAAAACGAGTATCATCCGCCCGATTTAATTCATCTGTAAGGTTCATGCGGTATAATGATGCGTATGAACAAGATACAAACCATACTCATAGTAGACGATGAAGCCACCATCCGCGATGTTGTTCGGCGATATTTGGAATTGGATGGATTTAAGGTATTAGAAGCCGAGAGTGGCACACAAGCCCTCGCTATTTTGCGCGAAAAATCGGCGGATTTAATTTTGCTCGATATCATGCTCCCAGAGATAGACGGGTTTACCATCACCCGTTCTGTCCGTCATCTGCCCGAATTTCAGGGGAATCATGCGGGTATCCCCATTATCATGCTCACCTCACGGGGGGATGAGACCGACCGCATTTTGGGATTTGAGCTAGGCGTAGATGATTATGTCATCAAACCGTTTAGCCCGCGTGAATTGGTGGCGCGGGTGAAGGCGGTTTTACGGCGTGCGACCAGCGATACCCCCGATTCATCACACAAGCATCCCCTCACCTTTGCCGATTTACACATAGACCCATCGCGCCGATTGGTCACAATCAAAGGTGAACCGATTATCCTCACCGCAAAAGAATTTGATTTGTTGTGGATGTTCGCGCATCATCCGCAACAAGTCCTCACCCGTGAGCAACTCATCAATCAGGTTTGGGGATATGATTTTGATGGCGATGAAAGCACCGTCACGGTACATATCCGACGCTTGCGCGAAAAAATTGAACCAGACCCCACCACCCCATTTTATATTCATACCATCCGAGGCGTAGGATACAAATTTGACCCGTCTGAATAATTATCCCTTGTTGATGTTGGTGGGCGCAGTCGGTGTGGCATTGGCTTCATCACTCCTCATCCTTGTACCAACTCTCAATCCACCCCCAGAAGATATTCAACTGCTCTTGTTGTATATGGGCGGGAGTAGCACCGTCACCATTGGCGGGGTGTATATCTTTTATAAACGGCATTGGATTGGGCATTTGAACAGCCTACGCTGGACGCTCCTTGTGATTATCCTCATCACAGTGGTGTTGATTTTTGCCAATGTGTATTTCACCCTACAACTGATGTATATCAGCCAACACGATATGATGCTCACCACCGCGCTCCTCGTTTTTGCGGGGATTTTAGCATTCATCTCTGCCATGCTCATCGCCAGTTCAATCATTGAACGGATTCATCACCTGAATGATGCCAGCGAAAAACTCGCGCATGGGGAATTGGGGACTCGTGTCGAAATTCATGGGAATGATGAATTGGCACAATTGGCGGTGATGTTCAATTATATGGCGAAAATGCTCGAAACAACACACCATCAACAACGCCAACTCGAACAAAGTCGGCGTGATTTAATCGCATGGGCATCGCACGATTTACGCACCCCCCTCGCCGCCATCCGCGCCATGAATGAAGCCATGCTCGATGGTGTGGTGACAGATGGCGAAACCACTCGGCGCTATCGGCAACAAATTCATCTGGAATTGCAACATCTTAGCCAATTGATAGATGATTTATTCGATATGGCGCAACTGGATGCGGGTCATTTGGCGCTCAATCGCAAACTAACCGCCCTACCCACGCTCATCAATACCGCCATCAATAGCCTAAATGCACGCGCCCGCCAAAAAAATATAACCGTCCAAAGTCATATCCCAGATGATTTACCATTACTCAACATCGCGCCAGATAAAATTCAACGGGTGTTATCGAATTTGCTGGATAACGCCATTCATCACACCCCAAATGGGGGGACAGTATCGGTATCGGTTGTGCCTGAAAAAAACGGCGTATCGGTGACGGTACATAATACAGGCTCGGTGATTGCAGAAGCCGATTTAGCCCATATTTTTGAGGCGTTTTAT
>CALDGT010001251.1 GCA_937942935.1 uncultured Chloroflexota bacterium
CGATTAACATCCCGTTCTGATGTAAAAATAATATGTGTGCCTGTTGGCGACCAATCGTATTGCCCCTGATAAATTCGCATCCCACTGGTCAAATTACGTGGATTTTTTCCGTTGACATCGGCAATCACCAATTCGCTAAAGTATTGTCCACCCACCAAATACGCCAATTGTGTGCCATCATCTGACCATTTGGGGGTATGTTCGCTCGTGCTGGTATTGAATCCTTGCGATGAAGTGCTGATGAGGTGTGTTTGTGGGATATTGGGGCGTGTAATAGCAATATCCCACCCCAAATCAAAAACGGCATAGGCTACCTTGCCCGTAATTGACCATGCGGGCATATTTTCGCTCAATAATCCATAATTATCGGTGAGCGAAGAGCGTTTATAGGTGTGCATATTCATTTGGATAATGCGTGTTGAGGCAAATTGCCCTGTCCGAAAATTAAAATCGCCACCCATGACAAATAACAAATAATCGCCATCTGGCGACCATGTGGGCAATGTGTGTTGTGTAGGATATTGGGTCAGTTGTAGGCTTATCCCACGAGAGACATCTACCAAATAAATTTGCCCCACTTCTGGGTTCACCTGATGAACATACGCCAAAATAGGAGGAGATGATGAGCGCAAACCAAGCCATAAGGCAAAAACACATAGCAGGCTCATCATCATGGTTATCCAAATCGCTTGGCGAATTGTCCACAAAGACAACATCAATATGTCCCCAACAAAATACGCCATGTCCCACTATTAGAACTGCCCGAATAAGTGAGCGCGAGGATATTGCCACGAGTTGGCAAATAAATTAGTCGCCCATTGGTAAAATCTTGTAGGGTAGCATTATCACCTGTTTCTGCACTAACACCCCACCCCACACCATCGCGCACACCCGCCATTGTGCGCCACACTTTGCCAAATCCGCGCACAGGTTCTAATAAACCAGAAGGAGGTGTTTCGCCACCGCTGTCGGGGTCTTGCCCTGCGATAAATGTATCTGGATACCGTTGGAATGTGCCATTGTTGTTAAATACATAAATCACACCCCCACTTTCATTCATCCATACCATCACACCACGTTCAAATATCTGTACAGCCGATGGATAAGTGGCAACAGCATTGCTTGCACATCCCAACTGGCTATTCAATCCGCTATCGGCTTGGAGCGCAGTGGCAAATCCGCCAGACGGAAGAATCGTGCAATTGGTAGGGTTTGTCCCAAAAGTAATCGGTGTGGGGAGCATTTGTTGATAATAATCGGGCGGAATGTCATAAGTGGGTGGCAAATCGGTAATGCGTGCGGCTAAATCCGCAAGCGATAACAGAGGTGCATTTTCGACTGTCGCCGTTGGGGTAACACTTGGCGTAAACGTAATGCTTGGGGTGGCACTAGGAGTATCGGTGATGGTCATGCTGGGTGTCACACTGGCGGTTGATGTTTTGGTGGGCGTTTCAGTCGGTGTCCATGAAGCGGGCAAAGTAGATAACCCATCATTGGTGGGTATTGGGGCATTATTTGCCACATCCAACGGGGTAGTTTGAACTTGCGGTGAGTCGGTTGGTAATTCAACCCGTGTGGGTAGTCCCTGATTATCCACTGTATCCGCACACGCCGATAAGAAGATACTGGCGATAAAAACAAAGATAATGATAAGAAATTTTTTCATCCGCACATGCCTCATTTGACCAAATTTTATCTCATTATAGAAGGATTTAGAGTCTACGGAAATGTTCGTTTATGTGGAGTTGTGTTATACTAAAAACAATTGTCCTAATTTGATACTGTGAGCCAATATGTTATTACCACTGGATAGAATTTCATTGCCAAATACCTCAATGAATATTTTAGAACAATTTTCGCAAGTTGAAATTGATTCTTCGTGGGCATTTGTGGGTGCAACCCGCAAAGATACAGGGTATATCTCCCATGCCTACCATAGTTACCCAGCCAAATTCATCCCACAATTAGCGGGGCGTATCATTGAGCAATATAGTTCAGTCAGCGATATCGTTGTAGACCCATTTATGGGCTGTGGTACAACCTTAGTTGAATCTAAAGTCCGTGGACGTGCCAGTGTTGGAACAGATATTAATCCCGTTGCGACCCTCATTTCATCTGCAAAAATCAATGCACTACCCCCTCTTAATATCACAGAAGCCTTTCATGCACTTATCAGAAAATTTTCTAGCTATGATGATAAAACCCCAATACTAATGCAAATTCATGAGCGTCTCGATTTCTGGTATCGCCCACAAGAAAAGCATAAACTCGCATTTTTATATCAATACATCTCAGCCATTCAAGATGAGCAAAATCGCACTTTTTTCTTATGTGCCTTCTCAAATATCCTCAAAAGTTGCTCTATCTGGATGCAAAAAAGTAATAAACCAACCCGCGATATGAAAAAAATACCTACTGACCCATTTGTCGCATTCCAACGCCAAGTCAAAGCGATGCTCAAGGGCAATTACGATTATTATGAGATGCTCAATAAAAATAACTTTCTGCATGTGGATACCCAAGCCCATTGTCAAGATGCACGACAATCGCCAGCCAAAGAAAATAGTGTGGGTTTAGTTGTCACATCCCCCCCGTATGTCACCTCATACGAATATGCCGATTTACATCAGCTTCCTGCTTT
>CALDGT010001252.1 GCA_937942935.1 uncultured Chloroflexota bacterium
ATCGTGCCGATGAATAAAAAATAGGGGGTTTGCAAGGCGGGATGATTCGGCAATTCGCCAATAGTTAATTTCTCGGTGGCGGGATAGACCACAGTCATTTTTTTTGCCGATGTGCCATAAAACTGGGTTAAATCGGATGCAGTCGCTTGGCTATCGGCTAAAATCTGCGATGCTCGCCACGCACTATAGCGGGTGGTCAAATCTAAATACAAGCGTCCGCGTGATGGATGGGCATGAGGGAATTTTTTATATCCCAAATCATGCACCGTCACCAATGCACGACTGGGGAAGAAAAATGGCAAGGTGTGGGCGGGTACAAATACCACATCAGGACGACTACGCCACAATTCCCATGCGAATCGGAGATGTGTCCATGCCCGCCGAAATGGGATGATATGTATTTTCACTAGTGGGCTAGGTGGGAATAAATCGGGCGGTGGCGCATCCCGAAAATACAAATGAATTTCATGTTGGGTATTGGCGCGGATGATGGCATGAATGAGCGCACGCGCATAATATTCTGTGCCTGTGGTCTTTTGAATCGTGGTCTTGCTGGCATCAATCGCAATGCGGAGCATGAGCTAACCACGCCGTTTGAACAGGGCAGGGATGAATAAAAGCACCGTGATGACGCCCAATATGATGTACCCATATTGATTGATGAGGGGCAAAAGATTATCTGGCAAAAGTCCTGCCGTGAAGATAAATCCAGATATGCCCATGATGATGAGCAATAGCCCCACAAATAACCCTTGTGGCGTCCCTTTGGGTGATAACCATCCACTCAAGATGACCGATGCGCCCCATCCGCATAATAAGAGGGGCAACCCTGCCATTTCCCATTCGGTTTGAGGCAACACAGCTAAAATGCCTGTTGTTGTGGTGATAATAAGCGCCAAAAACAATGCGCCACGCGCCCATCTGCCATTTGCCAGCCATACCAAGAGGAGCAATAAAACGATGCCACCCACCGCTAAAATGCCGACCATCGCCGTGTTGACCGATTCTGCGCCTGTGATGAGCAAAAAGGTCAAGCCTGCGCCGATTGCCATCAATGCCAACGCAGGGATGACCGATGGCATTTGTCCGCGTTCCAGTGCGAATAGGGGTGGACGTGGAAAATCGGATTCAAACATAGGGGGCGCGGTTTCTTTTTTGGTGGTTGATGCAGAAACTTGTGCGACTTCGTTGGTATCGGTGATGAGTGCGCTCAAATTGGCGACAGATGCGAGTGCCGATTCAATATCTAAATCATCCGAAAATGCGGATAATTCATCGGCTTCTGGCTCATTTTCATCAGGCATAGCCTCATCAATAACCGATTCTGTGGGTGTTTCGGCGGGTTCTGATACGATTGGGTTATCCACCAATTCATCATCGGTGGGTGTATGTTCGGGTTGGGTATTTTTTTCGTCATCCATGCACCATATTGTGGCGATTTTTTGGTGATTGTGCAAGGATGGACTGAAATTTGCTACTTGCGATGATACGAAATTTTTCATATACTAAATAAAGTTCAGTGGCGATGTAGCCAAGTGGTAAGGCAGAGCTCTGCAAAAGCTCCATCCACGGGTTCGAATCCCGTCGTCGCCTCCAAATCAAAAACGGGCAGAAATGCCCGTTTTTTTATCCCAATTTGGTTTTAGCCGCATATTGCACCATATTCACG
>CALDGT010001253.1 GCA_937942935.1 uncultured Chloroflexota bacterium
TTGTGCATTAACCCCATCAGGTGCTTCTTGTTCTACATCGTCTGTCCTATCAAATGCTCTTTCATCATTGGTTATCTCTGCTTGGCTCTCTTGTTGTGGAACAATGATGGTAGACATCAACGCGACATTACTGCCAGTAGCAGGAGAAGATGCACTATTGGGTTTATTGAGGCTACTAAACACCAAAATCATCCCAACAATAATAAATACAAACGATGCGGCGGCACTCATCACAGAAGAAATTGGGAAGCGAATAACTCGCCCAGATTCTGTCTTGGATTTCACCATCTGGGGCGTGCCTGTTTCGGTCTTAGATTTGACCATTTTGGGCGCACCAGTTTCGGTTCTTGATTTGACCATCTGTGGAGCGCCTGCTTCTGTGCGACTTTTGACCATTTCTGGGGTCAGCATAAAATTACGCGGGGCTTTGAGGGTTGGCAAGCCCTTGATGAGTGCGACAGTCGCGCGTAACGCCTCTAGCTCTGTGTGTAATTGCTCATTATTCGCCAGACGTGCTTCTAACGCCGAGCGTTCTGCATCATTTAGCATGTTATCTAAATAAGCAGACAGCAATTCTAGGTCTTGTGGATTCAAATTTTGCTCGGCGGACATGGTTTACAATCACTTTATTTCATATAACAGAACGATTATGTTATAGACGATATTCATCTGGTAAAAGTTCCCGAACACCCTGCAAACATTGGCGCACACTCGCCCGCGCCCGACTCAGGCGCGATTTGACCGTCCCCAATTGTGTGCCAACATGGTCGGCAATTTCTTGATACCCATACCCCTCAACATCGCTCATCACCAACACCACTCGTTGGTCTGTACCAAGCGCATCTATACACTGCTGAATGGCTTGTTGTAATTCGGCAGTCAGAAAGTGCTGTTCTGGGGTGGGTGTAGGATCAGGAATAGGCGGTTCGTCATCTATTCCGTCTGGGGTGAGGTCATCTAAGTGTGTTGCGGGACGGCGTTTTTCGTACCGCAGGGCATCATAACAGGTGTTGGTGACAATTTTCATCAACCACGCCTTAAAATTCCCGCCCATATACGTTTCTAAACGACGATAGGCGGTCAGAAATGCGTCTTGTGTGGCATCGGCGGCGCGTTGGCTATCGCCCATCAAGCGATAGGCAATGGTGAACGCCAAATCTTGATAAAGCAAAATGAGCGCATTGAACGCCTCAATATCGCCCGCTTGCGCCGATTGTATCCATGCGTTTTCTTGTGCGACATCACCAGCCATTGACATTTCTGCTTTTTTGGGTTAATATTCCCGTCATCGTAGCACAATCAATGCTATAAATCAAGAAAAGCCGAAGTGCTGGAATTGGCATACAGGATCGTCTCAAACACGATTGCCCGAAAGGCGTGTGGGTTCGACTCCCACCTTCGGCAAGAATATAAAAAACGGTGTATAATACATACATCGTTTTTTTGTTATGGGGTAATGGGGAATGAGAACACAAGATGAATACCGTGCTATTTTAACCCAATGGGAAACCGTCATACAAAATAAATCGCATATTGCCAAAAATTTAGGGATACCACGTCCTACTGTGCGCGATTGTATACAAAAATTCGGTTCACTTGAAAACTTTAACCAATATTTAGCCAAAAGAGAAGAATTAGGCTTAGATAATCCAGTCAATAATGCTCTACAAAATCTTGAATGGCGGAAGGCATACGCCTATTTGTTGGGTTTATATCTGGGTGATGGTTGCATTGACTTGATGAAAAACAAAAAGCGAGTGTATCGGTTACGCATTACACAAGATAAACACTATACAGGTCTTATCTCGGCTTGTGAGCAGGCAATGAATATTGTTTTGCCTAAAAATCATGTTTTCTTCGCCTCTAAACAAGGCTGTGTGGATATTATTATTTTGAGTATTCATCTAGTTCAGATGTTTCCACAACATGGTAGAGGGGCTAAACATGCTAGAAGACTCACATTTGAAGATTGGCAATGGACAATTATTGACGAATTTCCATTAGAGGTCTTTCGTGGACTCTATCATGCAGATGGGTCACGCGCACAAAATATCGTGAAAGGGACGAATTATGTGCGTTATATCTTCACCAACAAATCAGTAGACCTGATTGAATTATTCAAATATGTGTGCGACAAAATTGAGGTACATTGGACGACCAAAAAGGCACATTATAAGCACAAGTCATACAATGTGTATATCTCGCGCAGAGAAGATATTGCTTATTTAGATAATGTTGTTGGGGCAAAATATTAGGGGTAGGATTGCCCCACCCCAAAATAAAAATTAGCCTTTTGCTTCTGGCACTTTGACAACCGCCTCAATTTCGACCCGCGCACCGAGTGGGAGTTTTGCCACTTGGAAGGTTGAGCGTGCTGGTGGGTTATGAAAGAAATATTGGGCATAAATTTCGTTCATCTTGGCAAAATCATCTAAATCCATCATAAAAACACTGGTCTTGACCACATCATCCAATGTCGCGCCAACCGATTCGACAATCGCTTTGATATTGTCTAATACTTGGCGGGTTTGGGCTTGAATATCCCCTTCGACAAGGGCTTTGGTGGCAGGTACAAGCGGAATTTGACCCGCGAGGAACATAAACCCACCTGCGATAGTCGCTTGCGAATAGGGTCCGACAGCGGCGGGTGCATTATTGGTCTGAACGATTATTTTTGACATTTTTTCTCCTCATTAGTGCGGACATGATATATCATATCCCTACAATTTTTGGAACACGGTATCATGTCCCTACAAACATCAGGATAACCCCCATATAATAAACATATCTGAGGCGCAGGTGCAACTGATTGGAGTATCAACATGAAAAAACTCATCACATTCATCATTGGCATTTTGGCAGGCGCGGGCGCAGGGGTTGCAGGCGTGGCATTATTTGTCCCAGAAACCAGTGCCGAATTACGCGAGCGCATTAAAGCCGGTTTTCAGGAGACACTCGCCGCCGCCAGAGAAGCCAGCGCCCAAAAACGCGCCCAATTAGAAGCCGAATTGAGTTCACTCACGCGCACCACCGACAATCATGGGAGCGACAGCCTCTAAATACGTTTTGGGGATACTCACCAACGCCTCTGTAGCGAGGTCTATCCATACTGCCAATGTCCGTACATTGGCGATGAGTTTGTTATCGCTCACACGGCGGATGGTATAATAATTCATTTTGCTGGCACGGCGAACATCACTTATCCACATGCAAATTTCCAGTTCATCATCCAACACCGCCGCAGATTTGTATTCGATTTGATGTCTGCGTGCGAATTGTCCATACCCCAT
>CALDGT010001254.1 GCA_937942935.1 uncultured Chloroflexota bacterium
TACACCTTCTCTCAAATCCGCCCCGCCATCAAAATCACAGGTGTGATTTTTGTCATCGCATTTTTGGCAGGGAATTTGGTCGCCATGCACCCCAGTTTTCGCTTACCACTGCCCTCCCAAGAGGTATTACTCAATTCACGCGGTCAATTACACGATTTTGTCGTCCGTCCAGAGGTATTGCCGTTCAGTTTCATCTTCGACCAAAATATGCGCGTGGTTATCCTCACCTTTTTGTTAGGGACATTTTCGTTTGGGGTGATGGGCTTAGTTATTCCACCGATTACACTTGCTGTATTGGGTTATATTTGTGGCACCATTTTTGTGGCGGGGTACAACCCCATTATCCTCGCAGGGAGCATTTTGCCACACGGCATCTTAGAGTTAACAATATTACTGGTCGCATCGGCATCAGCATTAGCAATGGGGAGTGTTGTCACCCGTCCATCCAAAGGCAGTACGGTTGGTCATGCGTGGACAGTCCGCTTTGGCGATTCAATTAAATTATTTTTGGGTGTTATCATCCCCGGACTCATTATCGCGGGGTTGATTGAATCCTTCATCACCCCCCATATTGCATTATGGACATTGGGAATGATGTAATGTTTGAAAATTGGTACTTGACAGTATCACCAATATGAGGATATGCTAAATGAATATTTGCAAACAACTATGCAAAACATCCTAATTCCCTCTATCATCAGATAGAGATGTTCCGAAGCAATTTGCACTTTCATTCACTCCTCAACGTTTGACATGCAAAGCAATTCTTCTGTGTAACAAATAAAGAGATGAACGCATTGGTAAGTGTAAATACCACAATTTTCGGTTTTATTTAGCACAGGAGCTAAAATAACATGGCACAACGTATTCAAGGTGAAGTAAAGTGGTTTAATGCGGAAAAAGGTTATGGTTTCATCAAGCACGATGGTGGTAAAGATGTGTTTGTTCACTTCTCTGCCATTAGTAGCAATGGCTACAAATCCCTCGATGAAGGGGAACGTGTCGAATTTGAAATCACACAAGGCGCAAAAGGCGAACAAGCCGCCAATGTCATCAAGACAAGCCGCCGCTAAAATTCACCAGATACTCAACAAACAGGGGCAAAAAAGCCCCTGTTTGCTTATATACCCATCTTCGTTTTATCTCCCCATCAAATTCAACCCACCATTTTATAGCCACCTACATTCATTTTGGGCTTGCACATCTAAGCTATCTGCTATAATGAGTAATATCGAATAGATACCTAGCACGCATTAGGGCGTTTTTATATGGCTCGGATTATTATTTTAGGGTCGGCGGCGGCGGTCAACGATGCCCAGCACGACTATACACATATCCTATTGATTGGTGATAAAGGCACTCCTGTCTTGATTGATGCAGGGTCGAATCCATTAGGGAAAATCAAAGATTTAGGCGTGGATGATGAAGACCTACGTGATGTCATCCTCACCCATTTTCATCCCGACCATGTATCGGGTGTGCCAAATATGCTCATGCACATGTGGTTATTGGGCAGGCAATCTCCCCTGCGGTTTTATGGGTTACACCATTGCATTAACCGTGTGGAAGATATGATGATGAGTTTTGGGTGGCAAGAATTTCCTAATTTTTATAACACCACCTTTCACCGCATTAGCGAGCGCGATGAAGCGCGTGTGATGGAAAATGATGAATTTTTAATCACCTCATGGACGGTCAAACATTTTGTCCCGACTATCGGCTTGCGGATTGTTAATAAAATTTCGGGCAAGGTGATGGCATATAGTTGCGATACAGAACCCACCCCCAATTTATATAAATTGGCACAAGGCGCAGATTTGCTCATCCACGAAGCCGCTGGTCCGCCACCCGGTCATAGTACCGCCTTGCAAGCGGGACAAGTCGCAACAGCAGTCGGCGCAAAGTCGCTTTATTTAATTCATTATCAAGTATGGAATACAGACCCTACCCCACTGGTAGGCGAAGCGGCGCAAGCCTATAATGGCGACATTATTCTGTGCAAAGATTTTGACGAATTTGAATTTTGAGCAGGCTAAGAGACACCTGCTAATTCTTGTTCGACCGCAATCACCGCATGAATAAATTGAACATCGTCGTGCGGGGGCATCATCTCATAAACCTCAACCACCCGAAACCATCGTGTGCCAATTTTAATTCGCATTCCGAGTTTAGGCATTTCTATCTCGTTTTTAATTGCACCCGGAAAATTGCCCCCTTGCACCACATAACTTACTTTATAGACCATGACGATTTACCTCACTGGTATTTGTATGTTGGTGAAGCCATCTGAACAATTTTCGTGTTCATGGTGTGGCATTTTACAAACGAATCCACAAACTTTTTATCAATCACTTATTTTTATCATAAAGGAAATGTCATTATCTGGCAATAAACCTTCAAAAATTGATAATTTCTAACTTATCTTTTACAGAAGTGTGTTATTGTTAAGATTGTATTGTCAGCTAAGATAGTAGGTTTTATGGATAAATTTAATAACCTGTACCTTTCACCAGACGACACCTTTGATAGGGTAGATGAAGATGAATTGCCAACCCTTCCCGACGCATTGCCAATTTTGCCCTTGCGTGGGTTAGTGGCTTATCCACAGACTGCCGTCCCACTCACCGTTGGTCAACCACGCAGTATTGCGTTGATAGACTCAACCATGAGCAAGCATCGGCTCATTGGCTTATTCACCTCGAAAAAGCCAGAACTCGATACCCCAACACCTGATGATATTTATAATATTGGCGTGTTGGCATATATTCAGCGCATTTTTCGCGCACCAGATGGCACCATTCGCATTTTGGTACAATGCCAAGCGCGGATTAAAATTGATGAATATATAGACCAAGAACCATTTTTAACCGCACGAGTCAGTTTCGATAAAGAAGTCACAGAGACCAACCTCGAAACAGAAGCCCTCATGCGGACAATCACCGACCAATTCAGTCGGTTAGCCGATTTGCTCCCCAATATCCCTAGCGAATTGGTCAATTCGGCGTTGAATACCACCGAACCACTGCAATTGGTCTATGCCATCTCGACTTATGTCCGCATGGACTTAGATAAAGCACAAGCCATCCTCGAAGATAATAGCGCAGAAGGCAAATTGCGTCGCTTATCTGATACGATGGCGAAAGAATTGGATGTCTTGGAATTGGGGCGCAAAATCCAATCGGAAGCACAATCCGAAATGGAAAAAACCCAGCGCGATTATTATCTGCGCGAGCAACTAAAAGCCATCCAACGCGAATTAGGCGAAAGTGATGACCAACAAGTCGAGGTCGAAGAATTCCGCGATAAAATCGAAAGCGCGGGGATGCCAGATGAAGCCTATAAAGAGGCGAAGCGTGAATTAGACCGCTTATCACGCCTGCCCATTTCATCTGCCGAATATGGTGTGATTCGCACTTATTTGGATTGGATTGTGCATTTGCCTTGGTCAAGACGGTCAGATGATAACCTCGACATCGCCCATGCCCGCACAGTCCTCGATGAAGACCATTACGGGCTAAAGGATATTAAAGAGCGTATTTTAGAATATTTGGCAGTACGAAAAATCAAAAAAGACCGCGCCAAAGATTTTGAAAATGTCCCCCAAGATTACCTACGCAAAGACCGCTTAGGCGCAATTTTGTGTTTCGTGGGACCACCCGGTGTTGGTAAAACATCACTTGGGGCATCTATCGCCCGTGCGATGGGGCGCAAATTCATCCGTATGAGCTTGGGCGGGATTCGTGACGAAAGCGAAATTCGCGGGTTTAGACGTACCTATATCGGCGCATTACCCGGTCGCATTTTGCAAACCATCCGCCGTGTCGAAACACGCAACCCCATCATCATGCTTGATGAAATTGATAAGTTGGGACGCGATTTTCGTGGCGACCCCGCCGCCGCCCTGCTTGAGGTCTTGGACCCAGAGCAAAATTCAGAATTCCGTGACCATTATTTGGATGTGGCATTCGATTTGAGCGAAGTGTTATTCATCACCACCGCTAATGATTTGGATACCATCCCCAACCCACTCCTCGACCGTATGGAAGTGATTAAATTGAGTGGGTATACCGAACTCGAAAAACTGGCAATTGCCTCACAATATCTGGTCAAACGGCAAATCCGTGAAAATGGGTTACATCCAGAAGAAATTGAATATACCGATGGCGCATTGCTTGAAATCATCCGCAATTACACCCGCGAGGCAGGTGTCCGTACATTAGAACGCGAGATTGGACGTGTTGCACGCAAAATCGTGACCAAAGTCGCATCTGGGGAACTCGAAAAACATATCATCACCAAAGAATCTATCCATGATTATTTGGGCAATCCAAAGTATGGGTATCGTGCTGATATTGATGAACGGTCAGATATTCCGGGTGTTGCCACTGGCTTGGCATGGACACCTGTCGGCGGGGATGTGTTATTCATCGAAGCCACGCGCATGACAGGTAGCAAAGGTTTTCAAATCACGGGGCAATTAGGCGATGTCATGCAAGAGAGCGCCAAACTCGCCCTCAGTTATATCCGCGCCAAAGCGGGTCAATTGGGAATTGATAGTGAATTTTATACCAATAGCGACATTCACATTCATGTGCCAGAAGGTGCTGTCCCCAAAGATGGACCTTCGGCGGGTGTGACACTCACTGTCGCCCTCGCATCACTCCTGACCAACCGCCCCACCAAGCGCAATGTCGCCATGACGGGCGAAATTACCCTACAAGGTAAAGTATTAGCCGTAGGCGGGATTAAAGATAAGGTATTGGCGGCGCATCGGCTCGGCGTGGATACGGTCATTTTGCCACGCAAAAATAAAAATGATTTGGATGATGTGCCAGAAGAAGTTCGCAAGGCGCTCACCTTCATTTTGGTGGATGACTTAGATACAGCATTAGAATCGGCATTATTGCCAGCGATTGCATCGCCCGCCATCACCCCACCACCGCCCACGCCAAAACCAGAAATTCAACCCCCTGCACACTAACCATTTTGAGAAGCCTGTAAAAATACAGGCTTTTTATTTATCTATTTATCGCAGATAATAAAAGCCCATGAATCACTATAACGATTCACAAAGGTTCATATAAAATCTTCTGTGCCATAGCTATCGAGGAGGATAAAATGATTTTATTTCCAAACAGGCGTTATAACCGCATCCGACTTGCACAAGCCTTTGCTACTGTGCCACGAGTAGATATTTCAATAGAGTGTCTTATTGAAGACCAAATGGGTGTCGCTTATGTAGATTCTTTAACCCATCCGCGTTACTTTATGATTGAACAAGACCATTTCTTCTGTTATTTGTCGGGAGATTTTACAACAGGTGGGCAAGATTTTATCAAATCTATTCCCAATGAGAGCTTTTTGATGGCAGGGTCTGATGGTTGGGAAAATGCGGTAAATACAGCCCTGACAGATGGAGTTGTCCCCGTCAAGCGATATAAATATTCATCAAAATCCTTATCTATTACCCATTTAGAGACCCTCGCTCAAAACAATCTAAATACCCCGCATATTAAACAAATAGATGCACAAATCGCCAACACAAAAAATGATTTTCTGGGTTTAGGCGCATTCGATTCTGTAGAGGACTTTATTGAACGGGGTATCGGGTTTTGTATGATGGAAGCCGATACAATTATCGGCGTTGCTTATTCATCGCTGGTGTGTAGTAATGCGATTGAAGTGAGCATCATCGTAGATGAAAAGCATTATCGCAAAGGCATTGCCACTGCCCTATCGTGTCAATTGCTCAAGTGGTGTTTAGAGCATCACCAAGACCCTCATTGGGATGCGTCTAACGAGGAATCATGCAAATTAGCAGAAAAATTAGGTTATGTTTCTGATGGGGAATACATGGCATATTACCGAAAATAGCAATATGCCAAAATCGAGATATGTTGATGACTATTTCCACATCAACACATATTTCCCCCGCGTAGTTTGCGATGTTGCCGTATACATCACCGTCTGACCATTCACCACCAAAACATCAGCATGACCAATTCCCCAATTATCGCGCATATCGCCTAAAATCGGGTTATTGGGGTATTTTTCCCATGCGCCATCGATTTCATCACCGACAGACCGCGCCAAGCCTAGCCCAAATTGATTATCGCGCCCAAATTCAAGTTCGCTCGGTCCGCGAATTCCCTCATAAAATAGATAATAATGGTCTCCGACCTTTAAGATTTCCGCAGAGCTGATATACCGAAAATCGAAATAGGCATTGGCATCTGCACCAAGAAGAGAAACATCTCCATAAGTTGGCGCACTGCTGAATAACGGGTCTGTGGTACACGGGCGCAATTGCCCTAAATCCCCCCGTTTATCGCCCACATAACAACGCATGTTTGATGGAGCAGACCCCGCCGCCACAAATACATAAATATTGTTCCCATCAATATAAATACCCGGTGGTGCGCCGACCAAACAATCTTCTAGCTGTCCACGAATATTAGGATGCGTGCCGATTTGCTCTACTAGGCTACAAGCCGATAAACTGCTGGGGTATGTCCCGCCCGGTGTGAGCAAATAACGCCAATCTGACCAGACTAATCCATCATCAGAACGGCGCACAATCACTTGTGAATGCCATTCATACGCCATATACCACGCATCGCCATCAAAGACAACACGGGGATATTGTTGCGCCGCCGCCCGTGTGTTATGCACCGTATAACCATGATGGTCGCGCTGGTCATCGCACGGGCATTGGGTACAGGGGATAAGGCAAACTCGGCTCGAAATTGAGAAATTTTCGCCGTCATCGGTGCTATCCCACACGGTGAGGCAACCGGGGAATGCGACAGGCTCACCACAAGAATCGAGTACCCCCGCCGATTGATAACTGGCGTGTAAATAAGACCGATAATTTCCCCCGCCTAAATTGATG
Organism: uncultured Chloroflexota bacterium; assembly: GCA_937942935.1. Lineage (GTDB taxonomy): Bacteria > Chloroflexota > Anaerolineae > Aggregatilineales > Phototrophicaceae. The sequence continues at coordinate 6,893 of CALDGT010001254.1, forward strand.
GTATCGCTCTCACCAATAGGCAAGCCAACATCTTCTAGCACCAAAATCCACTCAGCTCGACCATCCCAAAAATCCTCTACAGTGGGATACGTAGCAGGTTGTGGGGTATCCCACACGATAAATTTTTCTTCATCATCGCGTTGTGGGATATAATTGACTATAATGAGACACAATATACATATCCAAAAAGGCAATTTAGGCATAAAAACATCCTCATTCTGTATCAACTTGTTAAAGAAACTTGCCGAATAGCCTCAAATGTGCCATAGTTAGGCATATTCTATCAATATCGGCATACTGAATTTTGTGTTATAATTCTGTGATAATAGGCGTGGCAAAGCGATAGGTAAAAATGAGTTTATGTCCACACTCAACTTAAAGCAATATCTAGCAAAAATAGATACTCTTTTAGAGGATGAATATTATGATGAGGCGATTTTTCATAGTCGCCATGTTTTGAGTTTGTTGCCCAAAAATTTGGCAACCTATCGCCGTTTGGGACGTGCCGAAGTCGGCGCAGGGCGTTGGCAAGATGCAAATACCACCTTGCGTCGTATCTTGAGTTTTGCCCCAGATGATAAAATCGCCCACATGGGGATGAGTAAAGTTTATCAACGCGCCAAAAAAGGCGATGAAGCCTTATGGCATTTAGAACGCGCCTATGAACAAGACCCCAATAGCCAAGCCATTATTGATGAATTACGCGATTTATACCAAGCCTATAAAAATATATCCAATGTCCGACTCCAATTAACAGCAGGTGCAGTCGGCAGACAATATGCCAAAAATCAGCTCTATCCACAAGCGATACAAGTCCTCAAAAATGCGCTCAAACAGACTCCGCAACGAGTTGATTTACGGTTGATGTTGGCGCGGGTGTATCGAGAAGCGGGGGATGTGGTCGCCGCCGCCGAAACCGCATTGGATGTCTTGGATGTCTTGCCAGATTGCCTCGATGCCAATTATATCATGACCGAAGTATGGCTCTCTGAGCAACGTCCCTCTGATGCCCAACGCTATTTGAGCGTGGTCGAGGCACTCGACCCTTATCTCGCCATTCGACTCGCGCAAGGACACCCAGCCCCAGATGACCTCATCGAATTACCACAAGCCGATTATAAAAAAGCGGCGCAAACCATCAGTGACCAAAAACCAGATTGGCTTTCTCAAATTGATGATAACAGTAGCCCTGTTGTAAGTTTAGACGAAGGCGATTGGCAATCTGAGGCAGTCAACGACCCTACCCTCAAGTTGAGCGACTCTCAAATTTTAGACCTCGATTTAGGTGATGATGATTTATCGTGGCTCGATGAACCAACTTCTCCTGTGACCCAAGAAGAAACGCATATCCCAGAAAATACGCGCAAACGCACAGGCACAGGTCTGACTGGGATGCTCAATATGTTTGATGATAACCAGACAGAAGAAGCACAACACAACATCCCAACCGAACAAATCAATTTAGATGACTTGTTCAACAATACAGATGACGAAGAAGCCACCGCAGATGATGAAGTCATGGCATGGCTCACAGATACCCCACAAAAAATATCATCCGAAGCCGATGAAAATGTAGTACCCGCCAATGATAGCAGTGACCCCCTCGCTTGGTTAAAAGAAAGTGGCATTGAATTACACGATGCGCCACTCTCTGAAGAGATGATGAACCTCACCAAAGCGCCAACCCAAGCCCTCGACCCCAACGACCCAATGAGTTGGTTACATGCAAGTGGCATTGAGCTAACCGATGAAAATCCAGAAGATATTTTCACCCCATACGAGAAAGTAGATTCAACAACACTCAAAGCCAATGATGATGACGACCCAATGGCATGGATGCGCGATAGCGGTGTGGAATTGGTGGATGACGAACCCATTCAAAACTTCTTTGAAGAAGAAGATGTCATGCACGCCAGTGATAGCAGTGACCCTCTCGCTTGGTTGCATGGTAGTGGCATTGAATTGGTAGAAGATGAAACACCTTCTACCCCTACCCCAGTCGCTTCTACAGATGCGCCATTGTGGGGAGATGATAGCAGTTTTCTTGATGAAATGCTGAGTATGGAGGAATTAACGGGTGGCGCAGATTCATTAGCCTCCAAGACCGCCTCAACAACAGCACCCAACGAAGATTGGCAGGATACTATGTTCGATAATTCTGATGATAAATTTCCAGATTGGCTATCAGACTCGCAACCCACAGGCGATGATGATTTTTCATTTGACACCCCCCAAGAGGATGAAACACCCGATTGGTTGATGGATGCCAAACCCACAGAAGCCAAGTTCGACCCAGATGCCACCAATATCAATTTCGATTTTGGTGAATTGTCTGCCGATGATGAGGAAACCGAAGAAGACGAAACACCCGATTGGTTAATGGATGCTAAACCCACAGAAGCCAAGTTCGACCCAGATGCCACCAATATCAATTTCGATTTTGGTGAGTTGTCTGCCGATGATGAAGAAACCGAAGAGGATGAAACACCCGATTGGTTAATGGATATGAAACCCACAGAAACATCTGTGGCAGAAGATGAGTTCGATTTCTTATCAGATAATTTTGGTGTTGTATCAGATGAAACGCCAGAAGACGATGAAACTCCCGATTGGCTGTCTGGTGTGACCACACCCGTCGCTGAAACATCTTCGGATGATGATTTTGCTTTCGCTGAATTAGACGAAACACCAGAAGATGATGAAACTCCCGATTGGCTGTCTGGTGTGACCACCCCTGTCGCTGAAACATCTTCGGATGATGATTTTGCTTTCGCCGAATTAGATGAAACACCAGAAGATGATGAAACACCCGATTGGCTGTCTGGTGTGACCACACCCGTCGCTGAAACATCTTCGGATGATG
>CALDGT010001255.1 GCA_937942935.1 uncultured Chloroflexota bacterium
GTTCTTGCAACCAATTCACCATACGAATCGAACTACCAAAAACAGCAGCATCATATTTGCTGATGTCGTGAACATCGTTCACAGGACCCACATCTACATTTAAGCCTTCATTTTGTAAGGTGCTGGCGATGGCTTCAGCGACGGGCGCTGTCCCCCCTGTGCGTGTGGCGTACATAACAAGGATGTTTGGGGTCGTCATGAGGTGATCTCCTTATTGCAAGTCGTTTTTTTCAGTAAACCACAGTTTACCTATCCGTTGGTCATATAATATTCGTGACAAAAATCACAAAATATTACATCAAGCCATAAGTACATTTCCTATGGCTTGGTTGAATGGCTTTATTCTCCTATTATGCGAACATAACTACTCGCCTCTTTTTCTTCTCTGATAGTAAATAGGTGAGTCAAATGCTTTATTAATTCAGATAAATTTTTACAACCATAATCATTAGTATTGAACTTGCTGTCAATTTGTTGCAAAACGTGTTCTAGCGTGTTGAGGTTTGCCCACCCATCTGCTTTTGGCGAAATATCAAAGGCATGGCGAAGAAGCGCTTTTGCATGTTTTGGTTTTTTAGGTGTGGTATTTGCTTGGGGAAGAACTTGTATGGGTGCTTTTTTCTCGGATAATGGAATGTCTTCGATATAGAGAAACACATCGCAGGCATTTCTAAATGCTTCTGGTGCTTTTTTCTCACCTACCCCCATAATAAATAGCCCCTCAGCGCGTATTTTCATACAAAGTCCTGTGAAGTCACTATCACTCGAAATAATACAAAACCCGTGAACAACTTTTCTTTGTAGAATATCCATCGCATCAATGACTAAATCAATATCGGTTGCATTTTTGCCATTGGGACCGCGCCATTTGTGTATACCTTCAAGCGCATTTGCTTGCATGGCTTGTTTCCAAGGAGTTAATTGGGGCAGTGACCAATCACCATAAACACGCCGACAAGTTATCTTTCCATACTGACTGACTTCTTCAATGACCTCCTTAATTAATTTGTAACTGACATTGTCGCTATCAATTAACATAGCGATATTGCGTTCAGAGGGTTGTTGTTTAGACATAATTTTGTCTCCCTAATTAGATTGTATGAAAGAATCAGTTTGACATAGACATTTTGCTAACTCACCATCATGGTTTAAGTCATTTTCCAATCACTTGAACAATAATGATGTTTTACCAAAATATAAACATCTACACTAACTATAACTCTAATTTTAGGTTTGTCAACAAATTCATTTTAATCGGGGATATTTCATTTTAGGGGCAAATCAACAAATCTATTTTATGGCTGACATACACCCTGCGGGCTAGTTAGCCAGTACAATTCTGCCTATTTTTGTGGATGTACTGGCTGACTAGAGGCTGTTGCCTCGTATGTCAGCCAATGAATAAAGAAATCGGCTCGTATATCAGCCATAATTTGAAAAATGCCAAAAAACTATGCCTTGCCCAGTTCATCCACACTAAAATCTATCGCCACCACATAACTATCATCCAAAAGCAATGCCTTCATATTGGGTGCTTCTTTGTGTTTTTCGCCAACAATGACTTTTGCTTCTAATCCGTGATGAATGAGTACCTTTTCCAGTTTATCCGCCAACGGCTTGGGCATTTGCCCCACCAAATCCCCGCCACCCGTGAATAAATCGAACATCGGCTTTTGGACATTGAGATATTGTGGCAAATGTCGCCATAATCCGAATGTGGAGCTATAGGTCTGGAACACATCAATCATCAAACCATTCACATCGGCGGGCGTCCCCTTAAAAAATAGTCCTGTTGGCAGGCTATTATATTCGTATAGCAGGGGATGTTCTTCTGCCTGATGCACCGCTATTTTGCGGAACATGCCCACACTCACGCGATGCTCCTGCACACCCACTGCCCGCACGATATAACGCGCTTTATCACGCAAGCCACCGACTGATTCATCAAAATAAGTGCTGGCGATGACGAATTGTAGGGTATCTGGCACAGCATCCATTTGTACCATTAAGCACACACCGTAGCCATTTTCAGAGTTAATATCGGCGATGAGTTGGTCTAATTTATTGGGCATTACGCACCTCTCAATCGGTTAGCAAGCCAATTTACCTGCGGAAAACCTGCATTTTGGGCATCCGCCAGCACTGCATCCACGTCATAGGGGAGTGCTTTAAGTTGAATATCTACCCCGCCATCGGCAAAGGTAAATAAGCCCCATTGTGCCTTGCCTGCCATATCAAATGATGAGCCAACACTGCCACAATTGACGATTTGCCAGCGCCCAATTTGCCGATTCATTTGCCGATGAATATGTGCGCCAATGGCGAGTTTTCCTTCTCTATCTAAAAGTGCATCGGCAAATTCTTCATCGGGTGCGTTTGGCATGATGACTTTTTCATCATCAGCAGGGATGGCATGGTAGCCAATGACCCAACCAAATCCCTTTACGTAATGTGATACCTCTCTACCCAGTCGTTTGGCAAGGAATTGATAATCATCCCATGATAATTTTGCGAATCCCCAATTGAGAAGCATATCCCCTTGTTGGCGCGATGAAAGCAAGGTTTTAAAAATTTCTTCTTCTTCAACAGGTGGCATTTTGAAGCGTTCCCCTGTGACCAGATAGCGGTCTGTGTTGCCACCAATCACCATAAATTTATCTTTGCCAAATGCCTCGCGCCATGTGCGAATGGTTTGAATACACTCAGATGGGCGTGCGCCATGCGATGCGAGGTCGCCCAAGCACCAGATTAGGTCAGGTTGATGCGCCTCAATATCGGCTTTGACCAATTCCAGCGCGGGTAAATTGCCATGAACATCAGAAAATACAGCCAGTTTCATGTAATAAGTCCTTTCGGTTCTGATGACTGTTATTGTGGCATATTTTAGCAGGTGGCGCTATGATTGAACAAAAATACTAGAAAGGATACAATAGGTGCTACTTGAATCTATACAATTCAACATATCGCGCAAATCGCATCCGATGACATTCCCCTACACAATACCGTTTATTCAAAACACCCACAAGGTACATTTTACGACCCCTATCACATTTTTAGTCGGCGAAAATGGCAGTGGAAAATCATCATTTTTAGAAATGATTGCGTGTGCAATCGGTTCAATTACTGTGGGCGCAGAAACTGTTACGACTGATAAAACACTTGCTAAAATTCGTCAATTTGCAGATTCTCATATTAAACTGGTCTGGTCAAAACGCACCAAAAAAGGTTTTTTTATGCGTGCTGAGGATTTTTTTGGTTATGCCAAACGGATGTCTCAGATACAAGATGAACTGCAATCTGATTTAGATGATATAGTACAAAATGATAGTCATCTATCGGCATTAGCCTTTGCGCTCAAACAATCTCCATTCAAACGCGAACTGCATGGAATTCAAGAATCGTATGGCGATGGATTGGATGCGAATTCACATGGTGAGGGATTTTTTAAATTATTTCAACGCCGATTTGTGGGGGAAGGTATTTATTTATTAGATGAACCAGAAGCCCCATTGTCACCGAATCGGCAACTTGCCTTTTTAGTGATGCTCAAAGATATGATAAAAAATAGCGGTCAATTTATTATCGCTACACATTCCCCCATTTTATTGGCTTATCCCAATGCCACTATTTTAAGTTTTGATGGTGGACATATTCAGCCTGTGAATTATGAGGATTTAGAGCATGTCACTGTAACACGTCATTTTTTGAATAATCCTCAAGCCTATTTACGACATTTATTTGATGATTCGGATTAAATCCTCACCGTTGCGACCATAGTTTAATGAATTATTAGAGGATTGCTTACAAAACCCCTAATTACTAGGTGTATATACATGACTCATTTGCTCATATAATAAATCTATATTTATCGTAATATTCGAGTGAATGAGGATTGAAACAATGTTAAAGGTAAAATGTGAACGCACCGATTGTGGCGGTGGGGAATTGCGAATTAGTGAACGCAATGGCGTTGAGATTGATTACTGCGCGGTGTGCCGTGGAGTATGGTTAGACCGTGGCGAATTGGATAAGATTATTGAGCGAGCCAATCAACAATCGGCTGTGGGTGGGGGATATGTGCCACCCCAACAACCACCACAGTACCAACAAACTGCCCCACCCCCACAAAAACGTTATGACGATGATTATGATGATGACGACGATTATCGTCGGGGGAATTATGACCGTGACCGCGAGTATGACAAGAAAAAACGCAAATCGTGGTTAGGCGAATTATTCGACTTTTAGGACAAGGGAGCGCGGGTGTGCAAGATGGCACATCCGCGTTTTTTATGGGGGTATGATATAATGAATGTCATCACAAATTTCTAAAATGAATTGATATATCATGACACAAAAATTAAATCGTCAAATTCCGCGTATTGAATCTATTCGCATCAAAAATTATCGCGCATTGCGGGATGTCAAAATTGAATTCACGCCGTTAACAGTTTTTTTGGGTCCAAATGGCAGTGGAAAATCCACATTATTTGATGTATTTGCATTTTTATCGGAATGTTTTACAGTTGGATTACGTTCTGCATGGAATAAACGCAATCGGTTTGGCGAATTACGCAGTCGTGGCGCAACTGGACCAATAGAATTTGAGATTAAATATCGAGAAATACATGCTTTACCCCCAATAACTTATCATCTTGTGATTGATGAATCATCAACTGGTCCCTATGTTGCCAAAGAATCTCTAGCATGGCGCAGAGGTAAAAAAGTTGGTTTTCCATACCTTTTTTTGGATTTTAAGTATGGTGAAGGGCGGGTTATCAGTGGTGAAAGCCCCGATGATAGTGATACACGAATTTATGAAAAATTATCTGCACCAGATGTATTGGCAGTTAATACATTTGGTCAATTAGCAAAACACCCGCGAGTGACTGCTCTTCGTAACTTTATTACTGGTTGGTATTTATCCTATATCAGCGCCGACAATACACGCGGTGTTCCAGAATCGGGTCCACAGGAACGCCTTTCTGCCACAGGCGATAACTTGCCTAATGTCATTCAATACCTCAAAGAACAACATCCTCAACGGCTTGATAATATTTTAGCCACTCTTTCAGACCGTGTTCCTCGTTTAGAAAAAGTCGAAGCCGAGATGACAATAGATGGGCGCTTGGTGTTACAAGTAAAAGATGCCCCGTTTGATAAGCCGATTATGGCAAAATATGCTTCTGATGGCACACTCAAAATGTTGGCATACCTCACCGTTTTACATGACCCCACCCCGCCCTTATTTATTGGTATTGAAGAACCCGAAAATCATTTGCACCCGCGCTTATTGGAAGGTTTAGCGGAAGAATGCCTGAACGCATCTACCGATACCCAACTGATGGTAACAACCCACTCACCCTATTTTGTGAATGGAGTGAGTCCGGATGAATTATGGGTATTGTACCGAGATGATGAAGGCTATACCCAAGCGATGCGTGCTTCTGATATGGAACGTATCCCTGCTTTAATCGAAGCAGGTGCAAAATTAGGTGATTTGTGGATGGAAGGGTTTTTTGAGGCGGGCGACCCATTGACCAATTCGGGCAAACCAAAACATAAACGCAAGAGGTAGGTGATGGTATATTTAGAATTTTTTGTAGAAGAACCATCTATGGAAATGGTATTGAATCATCTTGTCCCGCGTATTTTAGACGGTAAAGACTATGAAATGGTTGTTAGGACATTCAATGGGAAGATGGATTTGCTCAATAAATTACCAAATTATTTGAAACCTTATCCTAAATTTATTCAACACAACCACTATTTGTTTATTTTGATAGACCGTGACAGTCAGGACTGTATTGAACTTAAACACCATTTGGAAGTGATTGTGAAAGATGCAAAGTTAGTCACTCGTACCGCCAATCCGCAACATTATCGCGTTGTGAATCGAATCGTGATTGAAGAATTAGAGGCATGGTATTTTGGAGATGTGGATGCCATTAAAAAAGCCTATCCACGTTATAATCCCCCAAATCCCGCCAAATATCGTAATCCAGACCAGATTACAGGTGGTACATGCGATGCTTTAGGGCGCGAACTAGTTTATTATTATCCAAAGCGCCTGCCAAAGATTCATGTGGCAGAAAATATAGCCCCTCACATGAATCCACATATTAACCAATCGAAAAGTTTTCAGGTGTTTCGGGATGCACTACTCGCACTATTTTCGCCTAAGTCACAATAATTCACACCGTTTTATGCCAGCGTTCATACACACGGCAGGCATCGGGGAATAATCCGCCATATAATGTTTTTGCCCCTTCGGAATATCCGCCCACACAAGCCAATGTTGCCCCTTTATGCTGAAGTCGGCGCAAGCCTTCAGTCATAATGGCTTTTCCCAATCCCTTTTTTTGATGTTTGGGTGCTGTGCCTACGGGTTCAAACATGCCTGTGCGGGTGACATCATCAAACCAAACGGTGCAAAATGCCGCTAATTCACCATCTGGTGCGACCACCACCAAATCTAAATCGCGCCGATACATGGGGCATCGTTGAACATCAAAATACCAATCCCAACCTTCATAAGCACTATCGGGTTCATTGGGATGAAATGCCAACCACGACAACCAACTGCGGGCAGGGATTTCATCAACATCGCCTAATGCGCGGATTTTATACCCCTCCGCCAATGGCACATCGGGAATGGAGTGATTCAAATCGCGCTGAAATTGATATTCTGGGTAATCTCCACGCACATAACCACGTTGAGTGAGCAATTCAATACGTTGTGTATCAGTGGATTGTGCCCAGATGGTGAGTTTGCGCTTGCCATCTGCATCAATAATTCCTAATTGCGATTCTGCAAATGAGAGCATCTCGGTTTCGAGTTCAAGGGTGCGGAATTGGGGATGAATTTGCGGAAAAAGATTTTCTGCATTTTCTGGACAGATAGCCCCAACCAATTTTCCATCGCTATTTCTCCAGAAGAAGAGGTGTTTCTCTAAATTCAGATGTTCAATTTGCACATTCACAAAATAGCGCCAATAATCGGCACGCCCGACTTGCCATGTCGAATCATCCCGATGATTTGCCAAATAAATTTCGCGCAAGAACGCCCGAAATTCCCAATAATCGTCTTCTGATTGATAAGCCTGTCGTGTGTATTGCATAAAAGTTCCTTTCAGGATAAATTTTTGAGGCGCTCCAAAATTTCATCTACGGCTTGCTTTGCTTCGACATTGAAGTTATACATTGCCCCTTTGCCCTGATAAAATGTTCCGACGGTATATAATCCCAGTTGCCCCAACACTTGGCGCTTGCCTGTGGGGATAACTTGCGGGTCTTGACCCTCACGCAGAAGCCAATCGGCTTTATCTCGTGGGGTATCCAGTTTGATGTATTCATGTACCACCGCTTTATACCCTGTCCCCATGATGACAACATCCACCATGAGGCGTGAGCCATCTGCCAAAATGACCGCATCATTTTCAAATCGAATGGGAGCAGGCACACACTTTACCCAACCCCGTTTGACCGCCGTGACGAGTTCCCCGCCTCGTGTACCACCTGCCGCCGAACTGTCGGCATCTGTTTGGGGGATGCGAATCCCAATTTTATCCAGATGATTAAATTTCAGCGATTCAATATGTTTAATCAACCGTTTGCCAATCGGTTTTGGCAATGCCTCACCAATCATCACCCACGCATGTTTGGGTAATCCATACGGATAACGCGGACGCAATACCACCCCTGTACGCTGGGATAAATAAACAGCTTTACATTGGCGCATTCTGCCCAATTCGCTGGCAATATCTACCCCACTGGGTCCATTGCCGACTACCATCACCTGCTTGCCAATGAATGGCTTATGTCCTAAATAATCATGTGCATGGATAATTTCCCCCGTGAAAGATTCCATCCCATCAATATGTGGTATGACAGGTGCATTAAATCGCCCTGTGGCAGAAATCACACACGGATACCATGCACTACCCGCGCTCGAAATCACCCGCCATCCATTATTTTCTGGACAAATAAGATTCACCGTCACTCCGAGTTGAATATTCAACCCGAAGTCGTGTGCATATTTGACCAGATAGGCATGATATTGTTTTCCTGTGGGGAAAATGCCGTAACGGAGTGGAAAGCGACGGGCGGGGAGATGTGAGAAAAAACGGGTGGTATTGAGTTTAAGTGATGGATATAAATTCGCCCAAGTCGAGGCAATGATTTCGGCTTTATCTATCACGAGATAAGGAATATTGGCTTGTTGCAAATAATAGGCGCAGGCAATCCCTGCGGGACCCGCGCCTATGACGAGGACTTGTGGTGTCATGGAGTCGCTTCTGGTGTTAACTCACTGGTCGGGGTGGGGGTGATGGCGATGCTCGTGAGCGCCAATTGGGTCACAGTTGCCACGATACGGTCATGCACATGAGTAGATAAATGAGTCAATGTAGATTGGAATTGTGCCGCTTGCTCTGTGTTATTGGGGACAAATGTGCCGTCTTGCCCACTGGCAATCCATGTGGCTGTGCCGATGGCTTCTTGGCGGGCTTTGGTGGGGATATGGGGAATGGTCGCCTCAAAATTGACTGCATCTTCTGTGCCACGCGGTAAGGCTTGGTCAATGTATACCCGTTGGGTTAAATAAACTTGTGTTTCTACACTATAATACTCATCTTCTGGGGCTTGAATCCCAAACACACCCACCGCAATAATCCCGATGACGAAAATGCCAAATGCCACCACCGCATAAAAAATAGAGGATTGCAAATTTTCTTTGCGTTTGGCGGGTGTGAGTGATGTGAGTGGGCGCGGTGCTTGCGGTGATGCCAAAAAATTGACCCGTTTAACCAATTCTTGGCTCGCATTGGGTTGGTTCATATCAATGGGTTGCAGATGGTCAATCACACGCGGGAGATGAACTGCTTCTGCCAAAACGGGTATGATATGATGATATTTATCTGTGGCAGTATTGAGCATATCCGTTATTTTGGGTGTTTTAACCCCTTGTGCGGATAGTACCGCCATCACAATCGCGCCATCGGTCAAATCGTCTACCACGCGGATAGATTCGGCTTCCAAATCGCCCCGAATCCGCATAGCGAGTTTATAATCTGGTTCAGCATAAACAAGTGTTACTGTAGGCATAAAAACAACTTCCCTTCATCAATAAACAAAAATTACGACCCAACAAATTGCAACCCACGCAGATAATTCACCATATCCCAACGCCCATCTATGGGTAATTCTCGCGCACATGCGGGTAAATCGCGCCAACCGTCTAATAATGCCCCATATAATTCCTCATCACGGGTGCGGTCGAGGCGTTCTAGCAGGGCATCAAAATCGCGCTCATCTGACCATGTTGCACAATTCGCATTGAATAGCGCCTCCCCTTGTTGGATAGAGTCGGATGTGGGCAGATTGGTATTGATGACCACAGGGGGCGGGTTTAAGCGTGCGAAATATTCTTGTTGGCTATTGCCTAATATGATCCACCCCACACCTAATGCGAATATGGTGAGGATGGTTGCCGCAACTGCAAAAGAGACCGTGAATGTGTTTATCCCCATTTTTTTGATGCGTTTGCGGATAGCTGGTGTGAAGGCAAAAATTACTGCCCCAAATACCAATCCCAATGCGCCTAATTGAATGGGTGTCGGTGGTAGGCTGATGATAATACCCGCATCGGCATTTATATCCCAAGTAAACACAGCGCGGTTGGTAATTACTTCGTGTGTGATATTCACCACAGACTATCACTCACCTTCACGGTCAATTTCTGTCCCTGCTGATACATACA
>CALDGT010001256.1 GCA_937942935.1 uncultured Chloroflexota bacterium
CTAGGTAAAATGCCTCAAGAAACCGATAGTGTTGAGAAAATTCAAACATTTCAGGATTTAATTGAGGAAGTTAAAAGTCCCATAACTGATGAAGAAGCCAAATATTTGGTAAATCTATTCAATGATAGTCAAGATGACTGCTATGGATTAGCTTGGTTGGTTATACATTTAATAGAAACTGCACCCAATTGGCCAATTGAAGAGTGTTTAACAGAAAAAGGATATTGGATCGATTTTCTAAAACACCGCGCAATTAATGCAGGTTGGATTCATATCTAACAGAATCTAGCGACTATAACAATTAAACTCTCGCTAAACTTATCTATATAGTGAGGGTTTTTTATTTAGTTTTATCAGGAATAGACCAATGTCATTCTCCAAAAAAGCATTTATCAATGAATTATGGGATAAAGCATTCGATTTGTAGATTCAGGTACATGCTTTAGGTGTATATGCTGATGTAAAAGATGGTGAAACCTTAGAAACGCTAAAGCCCCATTATACTAAAAGGGTCGTCAAATATGAGTTATTACCAGAAGATAAGGAAATACCTCAAAGGTATATTGACGCTTTTCATGAGGAATTCAACAAGCGGGTAGAACAAGTTTTACAAACTGAAGATGACCATGTTCGATACCAAACGTTGCAACATGCTAAGGGAATACTAAAAGCATATAATTTTGCAATTAAGGTGGATGCAAATGAGAAAAAAATCAAGGAAGAATTGGATTATCAATTTAAGATTCTGAACTTTGAACTAGCAGAAGGAGATAAAGATGCTATTCCCGGTTCCCCCAGTCGCATCTATTCCGATGCTTATAGAGAAGGGTTGCAACAGATTCTGGATATCATTCATCGGAAGAAGCAAGAAGGCTAGGCTGGATTTTCATAGGGTGAGCAACACCCTATGAATCTATAATTCGCCGACAACCCGATTATCTGACACAGGTTTATGGCTCATAAGCCCATAGATAGAAGTTTAATGATGTCTTCGTTCAAAAAACAACTGATAGAGAAACTTTGGGATATCTGTTTTGATATGTATGTTCAAATGCGAGCAAAGGATACTTATTTAGCAGTTCAAAAAGGGGGAGATATAGAAGCTATCAAAAGAGATTATGGTAAGATATTGGAATGGCAAATTAATGGCTTTTTTCCATCACCAATGCCACAGAAATATATTGACAGTTTCCAAGATGAATATCTGAAAAAAGTGGGTAAAATCCTTCAATCCAACAGTAATGATTCAGATGTGCGTAAAGCGTCTTCCGTTACTGGAGGAATGCAAGATGCTTATCGATTTGCATTATCTGTTAATCTGGATAAGACTGAAATTCAAACGCAAATTAATAATGAGAATTGGCTAGCAGAGTATAATACGATGAATAATAAGCCAGATGCAGACCCAAATTCTGAATCTTTTTTGTTTGCACAGGGGCGTGTAAAAGGGTTTAATCAAATTTTGAAAATGATTCGTGAGAAGAAGATTGATAATATCTAATCTCGATCCGTCGCTGATTCATAGGGTGGTTTCCACAACGATTTACGCCCGACCTATGAATCTACAATTTCTCCACAACCCTGTTGTATGGTGCTGTTTTAGTTATCAGATGATATGATGATTTCAGCCCGCCTATGTCCCCGTGCCAGACTCGCATCCCACTGGCACGGGGGCGTGGTATATAATCCATAGCATGACAGACACCCCCAAAACTATCACCATCCCAGCGACCGAATTGAATCTACGCGCAGGTGGGGTTTTACGCCGTGTGTCAGTAGACCATCAGCATATTATCATTGAGCGGAATGGGTATCCTATCGCGGTCATGATACCCATTCACGATTATGAAACTTATGATAAAAATCGGACTATCTCAAACCAAAAATCTTAAAGTCCTCATCAATCAACACAATCTTGTATAAAAGCCCTGCTTCAATTGCCAAATGATAGGCTTTACTCAAGATATAGTTAACTGTATCGGGTTCTTTGGTTTTATACCCTAGCATCGCCAGCGCACGCAAAATCGTGATTCGATTCCCAACCCCAACATCTAATGTATCAACTATCTCAAGTGGCAATTGACGCGCACGCTCCAACGCCATGCGGATACCATCACGATTGCTCCGTGTTCGCAAAAAACCTTTTATCTCACTCTCTACTTGCATATATTGAATGACATGGTTTTCACTATAATGCGGATTTTTTGCCAAAATTGCCTGCGACCGCCCATACAAGAAATCTATATCACCTACCGTACAGCGATTTGTTCGGGATAGGGTGCGTATTTCATCTCGCAAGAGTTTTAACCGCAATAAATCCAGATTTTCAATTTCTCCCAACAAGTTATTATCGAGCCAGTATCGTATCTCACGAATCATGTTTAACACATCCTGATGAGATGACGCATTTTTAGAGTTCAATAAATCGCGCATCGCAACTACTTCAGCCAAACGAGTATCAACATATAATTTTCTGACAGAGGGTGATGTGTTGGGATGTGAGACAAAGTTGTTACCCACATAATCTTCTAATGCCATGCGTGCAACCCGCGCCCGATACAATGCCAGCGCATGACGATTCACAGCCCCATGCGCCTCATACACAT
>CALDGT010001257.1 GCA_937942935.1 uncultured Chloroflexota bacterium
GCCAATGCGGATTTTGCGATACTTTTTTTTTTTTTTTTCATCATAAAAATCCCATCCCGCTTGTTTCAGCACAAAGGATTTGAATTTCTTGACCTTTTTGAAATGGGGCAGTCCGCCTTGCTTTTTGAAAAAACGGATATATGCCTCATCCAAACGCTCAAGAATTTCCTGAACCGCTTGCGACCCCAAGTCTTTCCAATAGGCATATTGAGGGCAACGCTTCCGCAGTTTGGCAGTATGTTTTTTCATGACATCTAGTGGGATATACTTACCCGTGAGTTCGTAGTACCGTTTTTGGAGTGCGAGTGCATGATTCCAAATCATACCTGCAACATTAATTTGATGATGAATCAAACCATCTACTTTATTGTTGCGATACAATCGGTATTTGTATGTTTTCCGCACTTCAACCAGATTGGGCATCAAACTATGTCACTTTTTTACTATCGTTTAAGGATTATTTTTATAATAGCACATTTTTAAGTACAATCAATTTACCTACGCCTTGCTAAATCTAGGGATTTTACGGCGTTTTTTGATAAATTTATCTATAGGATATAGGCAAAACCTATCTTTACATTGCGAAATGTATAAAGAGACTGTTAACTCGGTTATGCTATAAATGAAGAAACTGTTACTTACTTTCTATTTTAGTTAAAGTGAGTTACGGTTATAATTAAATTGATAAAGAATATAGGAAGCGATTATCACTATGAATGCAAATTATGTTTTTTTAAGTTATCGTAGCCTAGACATCGAGTTTGGCTTAAAAATCGTAAATGACTTAAAAGGAAAAGGGATTCGCATGTGGATGGATAAATTAGATATTCGTCCATCTGATGATTGGGTCAATGCGTTATCCAAAGGGGTTGATGGTTGCACCGCAATGGTAGCGGTAATTACCCCAGATTATCTCAAATCTCCTTATTGCATTCGTGAGTTACATCGTGCCTATCGGTTGAATCGGATGATATTCCCAATTATCCTACGTCCTATTAACCCAGAAGACCTACCCTTTGAATTAGAACGTACACAATCACTCGATTTTAGTGAATGGAAAGACGAAAAATTATATCAATCCCAATTGAGCCGATTAGCACACGCCATCAAATCACGATTCGGTGATTTGATTCGTTCTACAACGGGCATATTAAGCATCCCACAAGAACTTGCAAGCGCCAAAGACACATCAGAAGTACCCGTTATCGAAATTAACAATACACATGAGACCGAGACTGTACCCTCATTAGAACTGCCACATTTGCCATTAGACATCTTAGAAGATGCCGATACAGAACCCATAAAACCCAAAGTAACATCATCAAGCATTTCTGACCAAACAACAGAGTTGGATATTATCGGCGACATCCTCACCCAACTGATTGACGGTGATTGGGGCAAACGCCAAGAGGCATTTCGGCTATTACGTGATTATGCCTTAAAAATGAAAGCCACCTACCCCAAGCCATTAGTTGAGCGCCTGATGACATCGTTATCGCATAAGGAATGGATGGTGCGCTGGGGAGTAGCAGAAGTATTGGTTTGCTTGGGTGCAAAAGAAGCCAAACCAGCCTTATTAAACTTGCTTAAAGATAATAATCAAACGGTGCGAATGACAGCAATACGCGCAATTGCCATTTTGGGCGACAAAGATGATGCCGATGCAATTATCCCATTCATCCAAGACAAACAAACAATGGTGCGTGAGGCGGCAATTCAAACATTAGGGACGCTCCGCAACCCCAAAGCGATATCAGCATTATTGCCTATTTTAGTTCATAGAGAAGAAGATGCGTGCTTGTATGCAATCGAAGCACTTGGCAAAATTGGAGATGTCTCAGCATACAACACATTGGTTCATCTCTTAGAAATAGGCGACGAAAAATTGCGTTGGGTTTGTGCAGAAGCATTGGGTAATCTTAAAGATGTTCGCGCAATTCCTCATTTGCAGAACTGTTTATCAGATGAACGCGGACCCCTTTGGGAAGAAAAACGCATTTGTGATGTGGCATTCATCGCGCTCGAAACTATCGGTACACCCGAATCCATATCGATTGCAAGGCAGTGGAAGATGAATCGTACCAAAAAATCATCACTCGGTACATAAGGCAGTAAAAGGTTATTTGAACGATGAAACTATTCATTAGTTACGCACGAGTAGACAAAGCCTATTGCATGGAAATCGTTGAGGTTCTCAATGACCATGATGTCTGGTTTGATAGTCGCTTGCATGTTGGCAAAAATTGGTGGCACGAAATTTTGAAAAAATTAGAGTGGTGCGAGGGCTTTATTTATCTGCTCTCCCCCGATTCGTTGCAATCTTCTTATTGCCAACGCGAATTTGATATGGCGAAAAATATGGGACGCGCCATTTTTCCCGTCCTCATCCGCGAGACAACCCTCCCCTCAGAATTATCTGAATTACAATATGTAGACATCAGTCAGGGCATTACAGTCGAAACCCTCAAAATGCTCCTCACCTCTATTCATCATGCCGAATTATCCAAAACCCCTCACCGCGCAGGTGCAGGAGGAAAAGCCTCTGCCATTGACCCCGGTGATGCTTTTACAGGTGGGGTATCGGCATTGCAAAAGGGCTTATTTGATGATGCCGTATTTTTGCTCAAATTGGCAAAAGCCAATGGGTATCATTCTCCATTCATCAAAATTGATGCCATCCTTGAAGAAGCCGAATCCTATTTGCAAATGCAAATTGAGCAATTAGAAAGAGAACGCAATTATAAGCACATCGTGGAACTCATCAAAACCCCCGTCACCGAAAAATTAGGCTGGGAAGCCTTCGATACGTTCCATGCCAAATATCCGAATTATGACCCCGATAATTTGATGGGCAATCGAGCAGATGACACCCGCCATCCTATCAAAAAAACTGGTTTCACCCTACCGTTATTAGAATGGTGTCCTGTGAGTGGTGGCAAGGTAGATATTTTAGAAAATGGCAAAAAAGGGCGCAAGAAAACTGTCACCGTCCCACCATTTTCCATGAGCAAATATATCGTCACCAATGCACAATTTCAGGCATTCATAGATGACCCAAAAGGGTATCGCAATCGTGATTGGTGGCAATTTGACCCCAATGCCAATTATGCACTGATGCAATCGCCAACACCCAAAGAAATTAAATACGAAGGCGCAGACCGCCCTCGTACACGCCTGTCGTGGTACGAAGCGATGGCATTTTGTGGTTGGCTGAGTGATAAATTGGGTTATCAGGTGGGGTTATTCACCTATCCCCAATGGGTACGCGCATTTAGTGGCGATGACAAGCGCCCATATCCATGGGGGTATACCTTCGATAAAACTCGTTGCAATACTAGAGAGAGCGAAAATCGTTTTCCGACAGTCGTAGTACGGTATCAGAGTGGTGTTAGCCCATTTGGGATTCATGACATGATGGGCAATGTTTGGGAATGGAGTGCCGATGTTAGCGATGATGTGAATCGGGCAGGAGTCCCCAAACGGATTATTCGCGGCGGGTCATTTACCAGCCCAATAGAACGCGCCGACCCTCATTTTTCGTATGATATAGACCCGAACAGTTTTCATATCACCATCGGCTTTCGCTTGGTCAAACTAGATTAATTCAGATTAATCGCAACTCAATAATTCATGAGAGTGGTGCGAAACTTATTTACAAGGTGTGTAAAAGAAGATATAGTATAGATAAGTTTATATGATTCATAAGTTTTTGAACAATATAAACAAAAAGAGTGATGTGTGTAATGAGGTATGGCACACCCCTAGAATGAGAACTCCCTCTGTGTGTGTGTGCAAGTGTGAATGTGTGTGTGTTGTAAATTTGGTGCTGTGCCTCTTACGAAAACAATAGTCCCCCTCCTTTGTGGAAATGCCGTGTGGCGCACACCAGTGCCACACGGCATTTTCAATTTTATCCCCCCTGATACACCCCGCTACCCTCTGGCGCATCATTCTCGCGGATATTCACCCCATCCAAATTCATTTCGCCCGCGTTATAAATCCCACCGCCGAACTCACTCGCAGAATTATTCTGAATCGCACCACCATTCATCATCAAATTGCCCGTATTATAAATCGCACCACCGCGCACCGCCGAATTATTTTCCAAAATCACATTTTCCAGAATCAAATCACCCGCGTTATAAATCGCACCGCCTTCGGTCGCATTCCCACCCGAAATCGTGACATTTTTCAGCGTGAGCGAGCCGTTTTGTGCCACGTTGAAAATTTGCGCCCCGCCAGTCATGGTGATGGATGCTCCGTTGCCGATAATCGTAATTTCGCCGGTGATGTTGGGTAGGGTTACAGTGAGGGTGTAGGGGGCATTTTCGGTGAGGCAAATAGTCGCTTGTGAAAATGATAATGCTTGGTTGATTATAGAAATTAAATCTGTTTCTAAAGAATTAGTCAAACTTAGTGTGCAAACATCTGTTATTTGGACACCTGTAGTACCAATACCATCATAAGCAACCTCATTTGTAGTGGTGTTAAAATTAGCACTTAAAATTCGTTCATCAATCTCCAAAACTTGTTGATTAATCAATTGACCTGTTATTAAATCCCATACCCGAATTTCACCATTTCCTGAGATTGCATAAAGTTGATTATTTTGTATGTATAAATCACGTATCATATATTCTAGTAGATACAAATCTGGACGCGGGTTATTAGTGGCAAACAATTCAAAAATAGGCGTAGTGGACAAAGAATTTATATCCCAAACATGAATCTTACCGTTGTAATAACCTGAGATAAGTTTTGAACTATCTGCTGTCCATAAAAAAGATGTTACTGGGCTAATAATAAAATTTGAATTACTCTGCAACCGAATGATTTCTTGATAATTGGTTGTATTGAGTATTTGAATATTATCCCAATCACTGATGGCAATTTTTTGATTATCAGGGCTAATTGAAAGATTATGTATACTGGACTTTGCCAAATTCGTAATAAATTGACCATTAGAATCCCATACCCAAAGTGTCTTGCCATCACTACTATTAGCATTTCCAGTACCTGCAAAAACGTAATTATTATCGGGATTCCACACAAAAGAGATTATTATATCCGGAGAATTATAGCCTATTGGTTGTGATACCCAATCAGCTGTATTCCATAATTCAACAGCTACAACTTCTGAACCACCTCTTCCAGCGCTTAAAATAAATTGGCTATCATTTGGACTCCAAGCCATAGCAGTTACTGGACTAGGATAAACTTTTATAAGCCTTAAGAGTTCCCCGTCACTTGAAAATAGTTTTACTTGACCATCATAATAGCCAACCACCAAAAAATCCCCTGAATGACTCCATGATATGGCAACTATGTCATCCGAATTTCTATCGAAAAATGGATTTTGACTATAAACAACGCCAAAGCAAGAAAATATGATAATACTTGTGAACAGGAATTTTGATAATTTCATAGTTTTGGGCTCCAGACATAATTGATATTGTCATTTGTACTAAGTTGCTCACCAAAGCGAGCAATCATAAAATCTTCCATCCACTTATAACGTGCATTACCCGGCAAACGACTGTCATAGTTGCCAGCACTATCAATATTTCTAAATCCGCTCCAAGTGCCAACTTCAAAAGGTGCTTGAGGGGTACAATTTATCCATATTGCAGGTCCCGCTGTTATTCGCCGATAAACCCAATTTAAGAACATATCAGCCGTAGTTTCTCCAAGGTCTTCCAAAGAACCAGCAATCTCCCACGGGTTCAGTTGAAAATACGTCTGTTGAATAGGTGGAGGACCCGATGCCTTAATCGTTCCCCACCCACGAACACCTCTTGTAAACAGAGGATCTCTTAATCCAAAAACTTCTGCATCATCGGTAGGGTCATTAGGTAATATCCCACAATCTTTAACCATAGTTTTTACACCTGCTGAATTGGTAGCTGGGTAAAATACGTTATATTGGAAAAATGTCCATTCAACAGTTTGGTTATTTACCACTTCCCTTAGCTTCCCAACGCGACCATCAAACCGGTGACCGAATTCATGAACGACAACATGCTGAATATAATCATGTGTTGGTTCAGGGGGAGAGGGGTTATAAAATTGTGCATAAAAAGCGATAGCCGATTGCCCAGAAATATTATATACACATGCTTTTGCTCTTTGAGTCTGATTTCTGGGATAACAACCATCTTCAAATGGGCTATCAGAGCGAAAAGTAAAGTCACCCGTTACACGAAGAACATAAATTTTATTCCCCAATGATGGGTCGCCCATAATAGCTTGAAATATCGCTTTTGCTTGTTGTGTCTTTCCATCATTAATATTGTTCTTGATAGAGTTAAATGATGCGGCTATATTTTGAACACCAATTAATATCTGTTGTAATTCAGAAACTGTCCATGAGCGACTATAGTATTGGCTTGATTGGGGCGTAGGGTCTAATGCCCAAGAAGAATCTATGGCTGGTTGTTGGGTCGGCAACCCTGTAGCATAAGCGATAATGCCATATTGAGCCAGTTCTTGGATACATAAATTGATATTAGCAGGTTGTGCTTGTGGATTAGGGTCTGGACTAAGACAGGTGAATTGTGAGGGTGGTGGGGTTGGAGTGGGCGGTGGTTGGTTATTCAGCACCGATAAATCAATGCCATTTGCCCAATCTGAATGAGAATCAGATTCTAAACAAAGCCCTGTATCTATTACACTACCACCCTCATCTATGGTCGTAACATCAAATCGTGTTATACACCAATCGCCATTTACGGTTGGTAAAAGCATAATAGCTTGGTTATCATTTGTTTGACTACCAACTCTAGGAGACCAATAGACGGGAAAGGGGTAATAACGCGGATAAGAGCTGGTTATTGATGGAAAAGATATTGTCCAGTTATCTATGCCAAAACTGTTTAGATTATAGTTATTGTCATTCCCATACGACCAATAGAGCATGTTGATAGCTTGAATATCAAACAAATAGGGAACAAAATCAACATCTTCCCCTAAACTGATTTCATAAGGACTTGTATTCGCGTTAACACTATACCCCCATAAGGAGGTAGTAGTGGATGAATTTGTTGAGTAATATAATAAATCAGAACTTCCCCATCTTACTTGAACAGGATACATAGCTGTTGAGAAAGATAGTACGATTTGGTTGGCTTGTGTCTGGAAGTTATAGATAATCAAATCAACTAAATATGTTGTTCCATCACTTATGGTAGCAATATACGCAATCTTAGAGCCATCTGGTGCAATATGTGGTGATGAGTAAGTCGTATAATTCGTCTCAGGTATTAAATAGTCAAATGTGTTAGAAGCCGTATCCCAGTAACAAACTCTGTCTGATGGAATGTTATCATCCGTAATAGCACAAGCAAATGCAAGTCGGTAGTGATTAGTTACATTAGGAACATTACCCCAAGATGGGTAAGAAGGATAACTCATATTGGATGGAAGAATATGCTGAAATTGAACAATTCCCTCTGGAGTATGATTAATTGAAGTCAGTTTGTTATATTCAATATTTGACGTGAACACATCACCAAGTTGTAAAAATGCACACCAACCGCCCTCATTCGGGTCACATGGGTCGGGCATACCTGCAATCAAACTACTTTGGGTAAGGGCGGTGTTATTTTCAATCGGCGCATCAAGAAATAGTTCTAATTCCCCTTCCATCGGTGGGATTTGGATGAGCAAGCCCGATTCCCCCTCATTTTGTGACGGTGGGGTGGGTGTCGGTTGCGGGATGGCGGGTGGCAAGCACGAGGTGTCGTAATTCATCGCCAATGATGGGGATGGCTCTGGGGTGATTTCTGTCGGTGGAGAGAACAACATCATCAAGCTACTGTCCATCACCACCATTTGCTCAATCAGTTGGGATGGTTGGGTGAATTTATTCTGAACCAGTTGCAGGCTGTTCAAAAACAGGGGCATTAAGCTACAGGTTGCGATTTGACTGAGAGAAGAATCGGCAGGCAACCGCGAAAAATCGAGCATCAACATCATCAATGTGCCATCTGGCGAGGGGGTAATGGTGATATAAGCATCCCCAACCGCACCGCCGTATTCTGGTTTTGCGACCAATGAAAATTGTACACCAGACCCTTTTTGAATATCCAACAAGGCAAAATCCAGTCCGCCCGTATAAGGTAACTGAGTCATCACCGCATTTTGCAATTCTTGTTCGGAAAATGGAATCCAATTCGCAACGGATAAATCGCAATTCGGTGGGATGATGGTCAAATGGGGTTGTGAGGTGATGTTCCAGCCAACCCAATCACCACCTGCGCGATTTTGGTCAGAAGCACCTTTTGGCATCCCCCACCAGTTATTGGTGGCATCAATGGGTGTATCATTTTCGTTTTGCACGGCGATATTAGCATTATTCACAATACAACTATTACGAATTTGGCTGAGGGTGATGGTCGTGGTTAGTATCCCTGCGTTGGATGTAAGTGGGGGGGTAATAGAGACATTGAAATAAGGATGGCGGTAATCAATAAAATG
>CALDGT010001258.1 GCA_937942935.1 uncultured Chloroflexota bacterium
TCATCCCCGATTTCCGCGCTGGTTTGGTTGATGTTGATGCTGGTGGCACTGGCAACCGTCCCCGCGCTATCACGGCGTATATACCCCACAAATGAGGCTTGGCGGATGTCTGAGGTCGCGCCAATATACACCGTGAAGCCTTCACGGATGGCGGTATGCGTGCCAATCGTCACCGTGTCATAATTCACATGCACAAATGAATCAGTGAAACTGGCTTGATTCACCCGTGCCTGAAAAATGACTGTATTCGGGGCAAATAAAATATATTGACGGGCAACATACCCATTTTGACGGATAGCATTCAGTTGTGTGGGTGAGAGTGCGCTAGTCAGGAAGGGCATATCGTTATTTCTGCCTACGGCGGAATTATGGGATGAGGGTTAAGCCTGTGAATGACCACACAAAATCGGTAAAAACACCATTGCGCTTGTTTAACTTATTGGGCGATGCGATGGTGAGGACGGCGTTATAATTGGCGTAGGTGTTGGCTTTATGACGACAAGTGCGAATCGTCACCCGTCCAGAGATTGACCCACCGAGTAAAGTGGTATAGATATAATCGTATTGGGCGAGGGTGATATGCCCACAGACCCATGTTGTGGATGCAATGCCTTGTGTCCCCGCCAGACCGTCTCCATATAGCACATCCACCCCATGATTCCATTTGCCCACATCATCCACCACCGTGAAATAACGTCCTTCCACCGCGATGGATTCGATATTCACCAACCCCGCCACATTGTTATGACCCACCGCAATGCGGTTATCCTGAAATGTTTCTGGCATGGATTATCCCCCCAACACTTTGCGGATTTCGCTACGGACTTGTGCGCCAATCGCTTGTGGATTTTGCGCCCCGTTGATATGGATGGATACGGTATTGTTGGCGGTGTTGTTGGTGGAACTGAATATCCGCCCGCCTATGGTGGTATTGGGTGAATTGCCAATGGTGGGGTTTGGGGCGCTGATATTGCCCATTTTGGATGACCCAACACCCGCGCCTTTATTCGCACCATTCACCGCCTGCTGATAAGCACCTGTCTCGCGTCCTAATTTTTCTTCGAGCAGTGCCAGTTGCCGTTCATATTGGCGTTTCGCCGCCTCTATTTCGCGGTCATAGGCGATTTGGCGGTCACGCTTGGCGCGTTCTGTTTGCAGGCGAATATCGGTGAGTTGTTCGGCATAGGCTTTTTGACGTTCCCGCCGTTCTTGCCCAGCTTGTGTTTTTAGGTCGCCGAGTTGTTTTTCATAGGCGAGTTGGCGTTCTTGACGCTGGGCATCATATTCTTCTTGTGCATCGCTGAGTTGCTCATTT
>CALDGT010001259.1 GCA_937942935.1 uncultured Chloroflexota bacterium
AAATGCCCACTGTCCGCCAATCCGCCCACATTGACCACATCAAAGCCGAGTTGCGCCGTTAATTCGGTGACGACTTGCTTGGCATGAGCATCATCCCCTGCGATGAACATGGTCGCTTTTTCACCATCAAAAATTGGGTTCACATAATGTTCTGCGCCGATGGTGTTAAAGGCTTTAATCACATGCGCCCCTGTGAGTAATTGCGCGGTGATTTGCCCTGTGGGTTGGGATGTGCCGAATTGATTGCTCATATCAATCACAATTTTATCTGTCCAATCGCCCTGTTTTGCCACATCCCCAATCGCATCGGCGCGCAAGGCAAGCGCAATCACATCCCCAAAAGCAATTGTTTGTGAAACAGTCCCCGCTTGGGCATTTGCGCCCAGTGAGGCAATACGATTTTTCATCTCGGCGCTATCGGGTGTGCGTGAACTGAGCATAACCTGATGCCCTTGTGCCAAAACAGCACGCCCAAATGATTCCCCGACTGCTCCCGCGCCTAAAATACCAATTTTCATAAGTCCTCCAATAAGTGACAATGTTTTCGTTATTTAGACGATTTGTCCCCTATGAGGTCTTATCATTGATAAGTAAATGTTCATCTTGGGCGGTGATGATAGCCTAGCACGACCTTTGCCACCACCCGTGACACATTTTGCATTGTATATTCGACAGGCGGTATCCAATCGGTTGAGGTACGCAAAACCACATCCACGGCACGGCGCAAATCATCTGCATTGCCACCACTGAGCATATTTCCACCGACTTCAATCGTCTCGGCGCGTTCTGTCACATCTCGAATCGTCACGCTGGGAATATTGAAAATGGTGGCTTCTTCTTGCACCGTCCCGCTATCACTGATGATGCAACGGGCGTGTTTTTCCAGTTTGACAAAATCGAAAAATCCAAATGGGGTGAGCAATTGAACATACGGCGATTCTAGGGTGATATTGAATCGTTTGAGTTTGTCGGCGGTTCGTGGGTGCAAACTAACCACCACAGGTTGGCTATATTTTTCGCCGATTTGCTCCAAGCCCGCCAATAATCCGCGCAGACGGGTTGGGTCATCTACATTTTCGGCGCGGTGCATTGTCACCAAAAAATAAGCATTGGGGGTTAAATCCAATTCCGACAAAATCGTGCTGGCATTGATTTGTGGCGCATAATGATTCAACACTTCATAAATCGGGTTGCCCGTCACATAAATGCGCTGGCGGGGGATGCCTTCACGCACTAAATTATCTTTGCTACGCTCGGTGTAGGGCATGAGGATTTCACTGCTATGGTCAATGATACGCCGATTGATTTCTTCTGGCACACGGTCATCATAACACCGATTTCCCGCCTCCATGTGAAAGACGGGGATGCCCATGCGGGCGGCGACAATGGCGCTTAATCCGCTATTGGTATCGCCTAAGATGAGCAATCTATTGGGTTTATGCTCGGCAAAAATTTCACCGCTTTTGCTGATGATTTGCCCTGCTTGGTCTGCAAAACTATTGGCTTGCACCCCCATGTGAATATCGGGTTTGCGAACACCTAATTCTTGAAAGAAGATGTCGCTCAAATTGGGGTCATAATTTTGACCTGTATAGACCAAAATATGCTCACAAAAGTCATCTAACAAGGCAATCACACGGCTTAGGCGGATGATTTCTGGGCGTGTGCCGAAAATGGTCATGACTTTCATGCCAATTCTCCCATGCGATGTTCAGTCATGTATTCCGCCAATAATGCGCGTAATTCGGTCACATTCAGCGTAGTGTTGGATGACGAATAGTCGCCTGTTAGGGCAGGGGTATCGAGTGGGGTATCTAATAATTCTGGCAACATGGGGCGGATGACATAATAACCATCGCGCTCGGTGGTGCGATAGGCTTCTTCTTCGGATACCAGAATTTCATGAATTTTTTCACCCGGACGCACACCTGTCACTTTGATTTCGATATTGCGACCATTTATTAAGGCTTCTGCGAGGGTGGTCATGTGGGCGGCTGGCACTTGGGGAATATACAATTCACCCCGTTTTGCGCCTTTAATCGCCGCGAATACGGTATCTACTGCCTTATTCAAACTGAGCAAAAAGCGCGTCATATTGGGGTCTGTGAGGGTGACGGGTCCGCCGTTGGCGATTTGGTCTAGGAATAATGGCACAACCGACCCGCGTGAGGCGATGACATTGCCATAGCGCACACCGACCAAGCGTGTATCGGTGTTCATATTGCCTTCGATGATGATGCGTTCCATCACCGCCTTTGTCATACCCATGACATTAATCGGTTTACAGGCTTTATCGGTAGAGAGTGCGACCACTGTCTCGACTTTGGTCTCATTTGACCGTACCGCACGGACGAGATTTTCGGGACCGTTGATGTTGGTCATGACGGCTTGCGATGGAAAATATTCGCATGTAGGGACTTGTTTGAGTGCCGCCGCATGAATGACCACATCGGCATCGCGCACGGCTTCGAGTACGGCGTTATAATCGCGCACATCACCGATGCGGAAGCGTAACAGACGTTGAAAATTCTGATAAATCACCTCATCGGTGGCGGCTTCTTTGTTGATATACGATAAGCGCATGTAATGTTGCTTGGCTTCATCGCGTGAAAAGACGGTGATGCTGGCGGGTTGTCCCATTTCGCCAGATAAAAGGCGTTTGACCACCACCTGCCCAAATGAGCCTGTGCCACCTGTGATGAGGATGCGTTTTCCGGTTAAAGTCATGATTTTTTCTCCTGTGCCATATCCAGCACCATTTGTTCCCATGTCGGCGGGGTATACCCGATGGTTTGACGTAAGCGTGTGCTATCTAAACTGCGGTCTATTGTAACAGCATCATCGGGGATAATTTCAATAGGCGCTTGATATACGCTTTTGACCAAATTCAACAAGTCATACTTATTGATACTATCGGATGAGGCTTGCCATAATCCCTGTAAATCGGGGTGATAGTCTATGATTTTGCTGATGAGCCGCCCTAATTCGCCTGCGGTGAAGCCTGTATAAATGGCTTTGCGGAATCCTTTTACCGTTTTACCCTGTTGGCTCAAAAACCATTCTAACAAGCCATATGCGCCATTCAATTCATGCCCGATGATACTGGTGCGTAAGGTGAGGGTGTTTGGCATATTACCCACTTCGCCCAAAAATTTTGTCCGTCCATATAAATCTTCGGCATCGGATGGGTCAGATTCGGTGTACATACCCTTGCGCCCTGTGAATACACAATCGGTACTGATATGAATCAACCGCGCATCCGCACATAAACGCGCCAGTTGATGTGGAAATAGGGCATTAATGCTGATAGACGTGATATGATTTTCGGCTTCTGGTAATTGTTTGATAATGCCAATGCAATTAATGACCACATCAGGGCGGATTTTTGCCAGTACATTCCGAATGGTATCTGGCGCAAACGCATCTACCCCTTCGACCAATTCCACACCATTAAAAATCGGATATTGCCGATAAAACGTGCTATTTTTGCGGATTGTAGCGATAGTTTCATACTGATGCTTCAACTGTCCTGCTAGGGTATGCCCCAACATGCCACCCGCGCCAAGGATTAATACTTTGGTCATCCGTTTTTCCTCTTTTTCATCACGCTCAAAAAGACTTGTTCATAACGGTCAACGATGATTTTTTGCTGAAATTGGTCTAAATAGGCTTGCCTGCCATTTGCACCCAGCGTATCGCGTTCTGATGGCGATAGGGCATATAATCGGCGTATCGCATCGGCTAATGCCCGTGGATTTTCTGGCGGACAAGTGAACCCCGCACCCGCCAAATTCACCACATCTGCGCCATCCCCTGCCACCGCGCAAATAATGGGGCGACCACACGCCAAATAACTTTGTGTTTTAGATGGGATGGTCATGGCATATAATGGGTCATCGGTGAGGGTGATGAGTAATCCATCTGCCCATGCAAAAAAATCGGGCATGGCGTTGGCAGGATGTCTGCCCAAAAACACGACATTGGTCAAACCGCGTTCTTTCACCATCTTTTGCAGATTTTCATATTCCAGACCATCGCCAATCATCACAAATTGCACATCGGGCAGGTCTTTGAGCAATTCTGCCGATTCAATCACTTTATCTAATGCTTGCACCAAGCCCATATTCCCCGCAAACATCAGGTTAAATTTGTTTCTTAGCCCATATTTTTCGCCGATAGCCTCATCTTTGGATTTTGGCATATAAATACTGTCATCCGCCCAATTGGGCATGACAAAAATTTTATCTGGTGCAATCCCTTTGCCGATAATGCTGGTTTTCATCCCCGGTGCGTTGACGGTGAGTGCCTTTGCCCGCCGATAAATCCAATTGGCGACGCGCCCAATCCAACGCAATGCTCGTTCATTATTGAGCATCCCTGTGGCTTTGAGTGTTTCGGGCCACATATCTTGAATATCCAATACAAACGGCGCACGGCGGATAAAACTCATCCATACCCCCGCAATGCCTGTGGTGAGGGGAGGATGATACACCCACATGACATCCGCACGCCCACAGCGCATGAGTCCTAATGTGGCGGCAGTGACCATAAAACTGGCATAACTGAGCGCACGTTTAACCCCGCTACGGGTATGATTGGGATATAGTGGCACACGGAAAATCTGTACACCGTCTTTAACCTCTTTCTTCCAGAGGCGTTGTTGATAACCATCATAAATTCTCCCACTGGGATAATTGGGAAAGGTGGTGATGGTTGTCACGGTATGCCCACGCGCCACTAATTCTTTTGCGAGCAGGTGAATTTTGATGTCGTTGGGTTCTGGTTGATAAAAAAATGAGACGATGACCAGACGCATATTTATCCTTTATCTAAATAAATCCCGATTTTGCCCGATTCGCACGGAATCATTGACGATACCGAGTCCATATTGTTGGGCGTTATTTGCCCATAAACCAAATGTGGATTCATCCATCATCACCGCTTGCTCAATGGCACGCAGATAATCGGCTTCAGATGATACATCCCAGCCAATTTTTTTGCTTTCTAAGTCTCGCCAAGGGGTTTCTGTGCTAATGAGTGGCAAGCATCCACCGAGTAATGATTCTTGGATGACATAGCCAAAATTTTCGCCGTGTGTGGGGAATAAAAATAGGTGGTATTGGCTGAATAATGCCACTTGCCCCTCAGTGATTGCGCCACAATACCGCGCTTGAATATGATTTGGCAAGTCGCGCATGAGCGATTCACACAGTCCCCAATAGGCATTATCTTCTTGTGTGCCATAAATATCGAATTGGACAGGGTGATTTATTTTCGCCAATAATTTTAATGCCCCGTCTAAATTCTTTTTGGGTGTGATGCGTGATAAAAAGATGATTTTCAATTCACCCGATTGTTTTGGCGCAGGTTTGGGTAAGTGGCTGATGGGTGCGGGCAAAACAGGGGCTATCCGAATGGAATCGCGCTTTACGCCGATATGTTTGATGATTTGGTCGGCTTCTTCATCGGTGGTGGCGTGCCATAAAATGTGTTTATATGCACCGAGTGCTTTCATCAGCATCAGAAAAATGCGCTTTTTAAGGCGTTTTTGTGCCAATGCCCCATCATATAATTCGCCATGTGGGGCAATCATCAGTGGGGTACGTGGAATACGGCGAGTTAAGCGTCCGATGATGAGTTGGACGGCGAACATCCCAAATAAACTGTTCAGATAGACCATATCATGCGGTGTTCGCTGAATAACTTGTGCCAATGCTTCATCAGATGATAAATAGCTCACAGGCACATCATCCACTGTTGACCATGTGCCATGTGTGATGTTGGGCATGGGTTTAGTATCGCCTACATCAAAATCGTGCGTCATGACCCGAAATTGATAATCGTCTTTAAGCCATGTCATCATGGTTTTAAGGGCATGAGGCACACCCCCTGCACGTAGGGCAGGGTAATAATAATCTGTTATGGCGAGAATCGTTTTCATCTGAGTAAAAATTCCTCAAATGTAGTGAGTCGTACCTCTCGCTCATAACCTTGAATCACAAAATCGCGTAAGGTTTGGGGGGAATGGTGTGGCAAATTGCCATGTAGGTATAATAACAAGGTCTTGGCGTATGACGCCGATTGATTATCGGCAGATAACCAACGTGGCTCAACCTGATTCACAATTTCGGGGATTGCTCCAACAGGGGTTGCAATCACAGGTCTGCCCGATGCAAGGGCTTCTAGGGTGATGATGCCGAAACATTCTAACGAGTGGGTTGGCAATAAAAAGACATCACATGCCGCATACCAACGGGGCAAGTCATCATCGCTCACACGCCCCAAAAAGCGGACATTATCGGCTAATCCAAGCCTATCACGCAATTGGATGAGCGATTCTTTTTGTGTGCCATTTCCGCCAATGACCATCTGAAAATCATATCCCGCCTCTTTGACCAATTTGAGGGCATGAATCAGCATGTCTACCCCGTTACGCGGTTCTAATCGGCGCAGGGTGAAGAAAAATGGTCTATTCGACTTCACACCAAGTTGATGCTTGAGATGTTCTCTCTCTTTGGCGATAGTGAAATGTGTTTTATCCACCCAACCCGCCATCACACAGACTTTATCACCAATTTTATGCCCATGAATTCGTCCTAGCATGTGTTTGGTATATGCAGAATCGGATGTGATGAGGTTGCTCCGATGCAACACGCGCTTTTCGATGCGGTTGGTTAATAAACTAGTGATGGTCAATTTTAGGCGTTGGCTAAATTTTTGCCCGCGCCCTGTGGTTTGTAATTCGAGTTTGACAGGTGAATGAACGGTATATACATATCTGGCATTTGGGAACATGCCTAATAGACCATCATAAGTGAGGAGCGCATGACCGTGTACAACATCGGGTGGGTTTGGCATGAATTCCCGTACTAATGCTTGTGCCGATTGTTGATGAATCGTGTTTCGACGCGGGTCGAATAGGCGTAAGTTGGGGCTTGGGTACATGAGCAAATGAATTCCATCACGCATACGATACGGTGGATGTTCGCCTGTGGGGTCTTGTGCCAATAGCCAAACCTCATGCCCACGCCTAAGCAAAAATTCGGCTTCTTCATGTGCCAATTTTTGCCCACCGCCATGAATATCGGCATAATCATATAAGGCTAGGATGAGGAATCGTGCCATTTATTTTTGTGTTCCTATATCATTCCTACAAATTTGTTGTACATTAAAGCATAGAACTATCAGAGAACACAGTGTTAAAATTTTTCTGTGTTGAGGAGTATGGAAGTTATGGCAAAAGATTATTATCGCATATTGGGCGTAGATAAAAGTGCCAACGAAAAAGACATCAAAAAAGCATTTCGGCGCTTAGCGAAAGAGTATCACCCCGATGCGAATCCCAATCCATCGGCAGAGGCGAAATTCAAAGAAATTAACGAAGCCTATGAGACACTCAGTAACCCCGAAAAGCGCAAATTGTATGACCAATTCGGCTCAGATTATGCCACGATGGGCAATGCTGGTGCAGGTGGATATAAAACTCAAGCCCAAGAAGTCCGCTTTGATGATAGCGCGTTTCAAGATATTTTTGATTCGCTCTTTGGCGGATTTGGACGGGGCAACCGTCAGAATCCGAATAGCAAAGCGGGAGGCTTTCAAAAGATGCGCGGACAAGATATTACCGAAGAAGTCACCATTACCTTGCGAGAGGCATACGAAGGGGCTGTACGTTATGTCGAAAGTGTGAATCGTAAAGCGAAGGTGAATATCCCCGCAGGCGCAAAAGACGGCACAAAAGTCCGTGTGAAAGGTGAAGGCGAAGCGGGGCGTATGGGCGGTGAGGCAGGCGATTTGTATTTGGTCGTCAAAGTTGAACCCGATAAACAATTTATGCGCGATGGCGATAACTTGGTTGTGGATGTCCCGTGTGATATGTTCACGGCGATGCTTGGCGGTGAGGTTGAAGTGCCAACGATGGCGCGTCCTGTGCGGATAAAAGTCCCCGCAGGCACACAATCGGGGCAAAAATTGCGTGTGGTTGGCAAAGGGATGCCCAAATTGCAACAGGCAAATGAATTTGGAGATTTATTCGCCAAAATCATGATTACCGTCCCAAAAAATCTGAATGATACTCAACGCCGTTTGGCAGAGCAACTGAAAGAGGCGATGGGATGAAATCAAATAAGTATATTTTAACCTCATCTCTAAATCCCCTCTCCATTTTGGAGAGGGGACTTGTTGTTTTGCTGGCTAGGGGGATGAGGTTGATAATTATTACTTTATTCCCGCTTATCCTTATTGCCTGTCAACCCGATACCACACCAACCGCGCCAAATATTAGCAATTCTACGCCAATCGCTAATTTAGCATTGTCTGGTACATCTACCATACCAACCCCATTACCAGAATCGCTTATCCAAGAGGCAGATGCCGAATATTTGCTCCTGACCAATTTATATGAGCGCACTGTGCCATCGGTGGTGAATATTGAAGCGATTAATGAACAAGTTGGATTCACCGATACGGGGCGGGGGAGTGGCTTTATTTATGACCGCAACGGGCATATTATCACTAACGCGCATGTGGTGAATAATGCCAACCTGATTTATATCACCTTTAACGATGGATTTGTGACGACAGCGCAATTAGTCGCCCAAGATAATTACAGTGATTTAGCTGTCCTCAAGGTAGATACATCAATAGGACGCCTCATCCCGCTCGAAATTGCCGATTCTGACCTCGTGAAAGTGGGACAACGGGCGGTGGCAATTGGTAATCCATGGGGGTTGCAAGGCTCGATGACAGCAGGAATTGTGAGCGCGGTTGGTCGCCAACTCGATTCGGCAGAATTGATAGATGCTTCCTCATTACCCGGTTTTCAAAATCCGCGTATTATCCAAATTGATGCCACGCTGAGTCCGGGAAATAGTGGCGGTCCCTTATTGAATAGTGAAGGCAAAGTGATTGGGGTGAATACTGCCATTCGCACGACATCGGGTAATTTTGAGGGTGTTGGGTTTAGTGTGCCATCCAACACGGTGCGCCGTGTGATTCCAGAATTAATCGCTCAAGGACAGGTCAATTATTCGTGGTTAGGGATTAACACCATTGCATCTGATTTTGGTGTGGCGGCATTTGCCGAAGCCCTAAATCTATCTGTGCAATCGGGTGTTTTGGTGACTGGTGTCACCCCCAATTCGCCCGCCGATAAAGCAGGATTGCTCGGCGGTACAACCGTCCAAACCATCCGTGATATTCCTGTGTGTGCGGGAGGCGATATTATTGTGGCGATAAATGGGCAATTCATCCATAATATGGATGAATTAGTGAATTATTTGGTCATTAAGACCAAGCCTGCAGACACAGTAGAATTGATGGTTGTACGAGGTGAACGGACATTCAATGTCTCTGTGACATTAGAGGCACGTCCCACAGAGGGGCAACTCGTCCGTGAATGTGAATAGAGGATGACAACGATGCACAAAATCCGTGATTGGTTATATGTCGCCAGCTTTAGAGAAGCACAAGATATTGCCCTGCTTAAAAATAATGAGATTGATGCCGTTTTACACCTGCACCAATCCATTGAGTATGATACCATCCCGACATTATTTGTCCCTGTCCAAGAGGGGTTTCCTTTGGGCAAGCACGATATTATCACAGGACTGAATTTTATTGCCGAACAACATGCACAAGGCAAAAAAGTGGTCGTGGCATGTGGGGCGGGCATTAGCCGGTCTGTGATTTTTGCGACAGGGGCGCTGAAGATGGCAGAATCTTTGACGATGAGCAAAGCCTTCTCTGAGGTTCGCAAAAAACATGAACGTGCCATGCCCGATGAATTGCATTGGCAATCTATGTGTACTTATTTTGGCGAAAACACCGATTTTTGGGAGATGTGGCGCACGATTGAATTATAAACAATCCCCCAATATTTAGGGGAAGATTGCCCGAATTGCTCTTTGTTAACAATCCGCTTATATATGGGGATTATAATGGTTTGTAATGTGTATTTATTGGAATTAACAAAGGAGCAAAATAAATAATGGGCGGAATTAGCCAATTTATTGGGGCGCTTGCCCTTGCTGGATTTCTGCTATTTTTGGCTGGGATAGGCGTTGCAGT
Source organism: uncultured Chloroflexota bacterium (assembly GCA_937942935.1). Taxonomy (GTDB): domain Bacteria; phylum Chloroflexota; class Anaerolineae; order Aggregatilineales; family Phototrophicaceae. The sequence goes on from CALDGT010001259.1 coordinate 10,069, forward strand.
TTCTGCCGCATCTCAGAATAAACCAATTCGTGGTGGGGTATTTCTTGCGGCATTAGGCGCAATTTTGGGTGGGGTATTATTATTTGTGAGCCAAGGTATTGTTGTGGTTGGTCCCGCCGAGCGTGTTGTTGTGTTCAATACATTGGGCGGTTCATTACAATCGCCACTTGGACCGGGTACGCATGTGATTATCCCTGTTTTCCAACAACCAACATCGTATAATGTTGCCCAACAAAATGTGACCATGGGCAACGAAGTGGGTGGTTCTGGCGACCCAATCACAGCCCTCACGATTGATGGTCAAACTGTCACATTCGATATTACCGTTTTATATTCTGTCAACACCGATTCAGAATCCCTCAATACACTACACCAACGTTGGAATGTCAATTACGAAGAAAATTTTGTCATCCCGACTGTGCGTAACTTAGCGCGGGAAGTTGTCTCTGGTTATAAAGCCGCCGATATTTATGGTGCAGAACGCGGTTCAATGGAAGATACCATGCAAACACGCATTTTAGAACGTTTTGCATCGGAAGGTCTTATTTTGACCGACTTACAAATTCGGGATATTGAATTTTCTCAGGCATTTGCTGATGCGATTGAACGCGCACAAATTGCCGCACAAGAAGCCGAACAAGCGAATTTGCGTGTGCAACAACGCCAAGCCGAAGCCCGCCAAGTAGAGGCAGTCGCTATCGGTGAAGCCCAAGCCGCTATTGCTCGTGCCGATGGTGAAGCGCAAGCAACTATTATCCGCGCCCAAGCAGAAGCAGAAGCACTAGCCCTCATCAGCGCCCAGTTGAAGGCGAATCCATTGCTCATTCAATATCAATGGATTGTCAGCCTTGCCCCAACCGTCAACACGGCGGTTATTCCATCGAATAGCCCATTCTTGTTCGATTTTAACAGCATCACCGATTTGCCAGAAGCGGATGAAAACTTTGTCCCGCCTGTCGTCCCAACACCAGAACCAACCCCACGCCCATGACGTAAAATGATGAATTTTAAGGGCTTGCCACGGCAAGCCCTTATACCCCCTCTAAATATTCTGCCTCGACGGTTTTAATCGCAAAACGCCTGTCATCAAATGCGACAGTAACTTCTTCTACTTCACCTTCTTTTTTACTCAGTAAAACACTTCCCCGACCAAATTTTGCGTGCGAAACCCTATCTCCCGATTGAAATTGTGTTTTTTCGGGCGGTTTGCTGGTCTGCGAAGATGTGCCTCCACCGAATGGTGTAATTTTTGAGCGAATATCCATCTGACGTGGGGTCAGATTTTCGGATGGTGGGGGTGGGGCGGGTTTGGGTTTGGGTGGTGGCATGGGCGAGACATCCCATACAGATTGCTGGCGCACCCTGCGTTCCGTGAGGATGTGTTCGGTCATCGGCGACATGCCCTCGACATCATCGCCAGATAAATCGAATAAAAATTGTGATGGCACAGTTGTCTGATTCGACCCAAAAACGGTGCGCCGAAAGGCATGGGTGAGATATAAATATTCTTTGGCACGGGTGATGCCCACATACATCAGACGGCGTTCTTCTGCCAAGCCATCGGGTTCATCAAATGCGCGTGAATGGGGTAATAATCCTTCTTCGACGCCTGTGAGGAATACGGCGCTAAATTCCAAGCCTTTGGCGGCATGTAAGGTGAGCAGTGTGACTGCATCGCGTTCCTTCGATTCACCATCAGCATCGGCTACTAGCGCCAAATCTGCCAAGAAATCTGCGAGCGATAATCCCTCTGTTTCTGCCGTGACCAATAACCCGCGCAATTCTTGCACATTTTCTTGGCGTTCTTGTTCTTGACGGTTATCTTCGCTAATTTCATGCAGATAAAGGTTAAAATGCAAACTTGATGTGATGTCATCAAATAAATTCACAAGGCTATTTTGTGAAGCAATTTTGCGCCATTTGCTGATGAGCGCGACAAATTCACCAAATAAACGAGCCGTTTTTGGTGGTAAAGACCCATATTCATGTGCTAAAAGGCGGTCAAACCCTTTTTGGATAGAATTTTCACATTCGCTTTGCACCCAATCCATGAACCCCTGAAAAGATTTATCGCCAATGCCCCGTTTTGGGATGTTGATGATGCGTTCTAAGCTAATTCTATCGGTCGCAGATTGAATCACACGCAAATAAGCGATGAGGTCTTTCACCTCACGCCGTTTATAGAAGCCAACCCCGCCGACCAACCGATAGGGGATGCCCTCGCGGATGCACGCTTCTTCAAATGCACGAGATTGGGCATTGGTGCGATACATCACCGCAAAATCTGACCAAGCGAGGTTTGCTTTTTTGCGGAGGGTCTCAATTTGTTCCAAGACATATTGTGCTTCAAAGGTTTCGTTATA
>CALDGT010001260.1 GCA_937942935.1 uncultured Chloroflexota bacterium
TTATCTCGGTATGCCAAAGTGTTGAATGATGCGTATGTGTTTGCTGTGCGTGAATCGGTCATGGTGCATCATCGCTGGATGGTGAAACACATACCCCAAGATGTGCAGGAATTTCTGACTCGCAATCCACGCCCTCTGAAAATCACGGAACTCACCCAAGCGGATGAACGTCATATCCGTATCGGCATGAATAAGCGGTTGTTAGACACGGGTAATTTACTGTCTGAAGTGGAAGATGTGCCACCGCTTGACCCTGACATCATCGGCAAATTGCGGATATTCCGTCCCAATCCGATGGCAGAACTTGACTCGACACGGCGCTGGGTGCCGATGCACCGTTGGCAAGATGAGCGCGGGTATCGCCTCAGTGACCGTATCTGGGAAGCGAGTCTGAGGACACGCATGAAAGTGGATGCGCTGATTGCCGATGCGATACGGACGGGGAATAGCGCGGAAAATCTGGCGAATCGGCTGGAGCAATTCCTTCTACCGAGCCGAGCGCCACTGCGGACGAATAAACCCTACGGACGGGATGCGAGTTACGATGCCATGCGGTTAGCACGGACGGAAATTACGCGGGCGGTTAATCAGGCTTCGTTCATATCAGGGTATCTGAATCCGTACACCAGTGGGTTTGATGTGGTGCGGAGTTTCAACGGCGACCCACAGTGTAAAATCTGCCCGCAACACGCCACGATTGACATGGCGGGGAATAGGGTCAAGCCACCGTACAGCTATGAGACGGGGATGATTCCGCCGTATCACCCGCATGACAAGTGCAATATCCGCCATGTGATGCGAGATAGCCAAGAGACTGTCACCAACGAGCTACGTGCCATGATGGATGATGCACGCAAGGACTATCTCGACCCGATAATGACCCCGCTCATGGTGGCAGAGTTTATCCGCGTGTTGCTGGGCGTGCTGGCGGATTAATTCAATAGCTACTCATGATATAATCTATAAAAAAGGAGTGTGCATCATGACCATGATTGATGTATTTGAACAAGCCGTCCAATTGACCGATGAGGAACGAAAAGAATTGGTCAAACTGTTGGTGGATACATTGGTAGAAAAGCCAACGCAACGGCGCAAGTGGATTGATTTACCCCCACTTGATTTAGGCGGATTGCAACCGGGTGTGGATTTGATTCGCCGAGAAGAATTTTATGATGACGATGACGAATCTTAAAGACGATATTTTCATAGATACCAACATCCTTCTGCGGTATCAGATTCGCAATTTTCCAGAATGTCCTCTGGTCAAGCAAGCAGTGGATAAGTTATTCCAAGAGGGGCATCGGATTTGGATAAGTCGGCAAGTGTTGCGTGAATTTAGTGGGGTTTGTACCCGTCCTCAGAAGTTTATGAATCCTATATCATCGGCGGTTATTGCTCAACGCATTGAAGCATTTATGCCGATGTTTGATATTGCCGATGAGACATCCGCCACCAGTCAAGCCTTTTTATGGCTGATGAAACAATTCCCAATTGGTGGGAAGCAAGTGCATGATGCGAATATTGTGGCGACGATGCAAGTGTATCGTATTCCGAAATTATTCACGCTGAATATCGCCGATTTCAAGCGATTTGGCTCGCTCATCCAACTGATAGAGATGGATAGTACAGGCAACCTCACCCTATAGATATTTCTCAACAGATGAATCCATCGCTATACGGTGGGGGTTATCTCTGACCCGATGATGACCACGCTTATGATGGGGGAATTTGTTCGGGTGTTGTTGGATGCGCTGGCGGAGGGGTAACGCATCCTATCCGCACTTATTTTCTAAACACTGATAGGCAAATATGGGAATTTCGGCTATACTGATTATCAATAATCTTGTATCGGTGTCTGTGAAGATGTATTCATTTACTCAGCAAAGCCTGAATAGTGGTCAACAAATCCTCAATCAACGCACAAACCAATCGCGTAAAACGAATGGGCAATTTCTGACACCCCCAACACTTGCACGATTGATGGCGAATCAACTCGGAGAGATTAAGTCTGGGGCATCCATTCTTGACCCTGCTATGGGTTCTGGTGCGCTTTTATGTGCCGTGATTGAGCGCCTGATAGAAGCTGGCGAGCCTTTAGATATAACCATACATGGTTTTGAGCTGGACGAAGAACTGTATACAGTAGCCCAGTCTGTGTTGATGCCAGCGATTAATCATGCGTCAAAACATGGGATTAACATACAACTTCATTTGCACCACGCCGATTTTATATTGAATGGCATCCAATTTTTGCGCCCCATGTTGATGGGTGAGCCTGTCGGGGAACGCTATTACACGCATATTATCGCCAATCCACCTTATTTCAAAATCGGTAGAGATGATAATTGGCGTAAGGCAACTGAATTATTGCTAGGCGGACACACCAATATGTATACACTATTCATGGGATTATCCGCCAGAATGATAAAGGGTGGGAATGCTTGTTTTATTGTCCCGCGTAGTTTTTGCTCAGGGGCATATTTTGAGCAATTCAGACGAGAATTTCTAAATTGCGTTACAATCCAACATATTCATCTTTTTGAAGCGCGGGACGAAGTATTTAGCCAAGATGATGTGTTACAAGAGAATCTCGTCATCACTTTTACATCACGAGAGAATAGGTTGGATGATGAGACTATCGGGTTATCTTCGGGCAATTCGCTTGAAATACCTATAGATAAAAAGACGATTCGACATATCACGAAGAAGCAATTTCTAAGCCCAAGCGGATTGTTTCGGTTGCCAATGACAGAGATTGACGACATGATTTTGGATGTGGTGGATAGCTGGACAGAGACACTTCATACACAAGGATTAGAAATATCAACAGGGCGGGTGGTCGCTTTTCGTGCGACGGATTACTTGATAAACAGACAGGAAAATGCGTCTCAAGTGCCTTTATTGTGGATGCAACATATTAGACCACAAGCGGTTATTTTTCCACTGAATGGTCGTTTTCATAAGCCACAATATATAGAGTCTGAACCATCGCTTGTGGTTGAGAATAAGAATTATGTGTTACTACGGCGTTTTAGCACAAAGGAAGAAGCACGGCGTATTGTTGCCGCGCCTTATCTTGCTGAAAAATATCCCTATTCACAAGTGGGTTTAGAAAATCATCTCAATTATATTTATGGTCAGAACCGCGATTTGACCACAGAAGAAACTATTGGGCTATCTGCATTGCTCAATTGCAGTGTGATTGACCGTTACTTTCGCATTTCCAATGGAAATACACAAGTCAACGCAACTGAATTAAGGGCGTTACCAATCCCATCTTTAGTGGTTATCGCCGATATTGGCAGGGCGGTCATCCAAGAAAAGTCGGGTATGGATATAGATGCAATCGTGCTTGATGTGCTTTTGACCGCTATGTTGATTCCGAGTGATTTCCCCATTTTATCAAAAACAAAGGTGATATGAGTAAACTTACAGAAGCCCAAGCAATCCTGATGGCATTTCAGCTTCCAATTGCCCAACAAACAGAAATGGCGGCGCTAACCCTGTTGGCATTGGCACAACTTGATGAGGATACATCATGGAGCGAGGCAAAAAGGCATAGCCTGCGTATTCACGATATATTGCAAGAGATGAATAGCCGTTATGGGCGCGTATATGCCGAAAATACCCGCGAAACGGTTCGCCGTCAGGTTATACATCAATTTGAGCAAGCCCGCATTGTTGACCGTAACCCTGATGAACCCGGTTTGCCCACCAACAGCCCGCGCACCCATTATGCGTTGAGTGATATTGCCGTCCGCACGATTCGCCAATTTAACACCCCTGATTGGGAGATGGCATTGGCAGAATTTTTGGATGCACAAGGGTCGCTTGTGGCGATGTACGAGCGTAAACGACTGAAAGAAATGATTCCGCTTACTTATCAGGGACAAGATTATCACCTTTCACCGGGCAAACATAATGAATTGCAGGTGGCTATCATCGAAGAATTTAGCCCACGCTTTGCACCTGGTGCTAAACTGCTCTACTTAGGGGATACCGCCAATAAATCACTCCTGATTGATGAAAAAGCCTTACAAGTGTTGAACATCCCATTGAGCAAGCATGATAAGATGCCCGATGTGATGCTATTCGACCAAAATCGGAATTGGCTTTATTTGATAGAGGCAGTGACATCGCACGGACCGATGACACCCAAACGCCGTGTCGAACTGGGTGAGATGTTAAAATCCTGCCCTGCGGGTCTCATCTATGTGAGCGCGTTCCCCGATTTTGCAACGTTTAAGACCTTCCTCAGCGAGATCGCATGGGAAACAGAAGTGTGGTTGAGTGAGATGCCCGACCACATGATTCATTTCAATGGCGACCGTTTTATGGGTCCGCGCAATTGATGAACTCAACCCACCAGCATGATTTGAAATTGGCTAGATTAAACCTGTCTCACATAAGGTGGGTTAAGTTTTTATTATTGCTCAAAGCCCGTCCATAAAGGTATCCAAGAATGATAAAATCGTATCTTGATTGTCAAATGTAGCCAGTGTAACGACCAAGATATTATTTTTGACCAGCATGTATAGGGTGAACTCGGTTTCTGGGAAGGCGAAACTGATAACCCCCACGCGCCCAATACCGCGTTCTGAATACTGCCCAAAAGAACGAATGACAGAATCGGCTTCATACCATGCGCGTGTATCTTGATGGATAGACTGTGTTTGTAACACCACAATCCCGTCCTCAATGGTGATGCCATCAGGCGAAAATTCGACTTCCACATCACGCGGCTTATCCGTATAACCCATGACCAATAAATCGCTGGTGGCATTGAGCAATAGATTCACTACTTGTGCTTCATCGGGGTTATTCAGTTGCCCAATCCGACTGCCAAATAAGCGATAATCACCGATTTGTTCGGGCAAATAAGGTTCAAAACCCAGTTGCGATAAATCGGTCTCATAATAAAATTCCCAACCGCCCACCTGTTCAAATTCAATGACGGGTGTTGGTGTTGAGCGCGATATAATACCGCCTGATAATGGGAAGAAGGTATCAATGAATTGATAAATGGCATCATTTGTAATGTCATCATCTTCACTAACCATCATGGATACAAACGTTTTGCCATAAATCCAAGCATAGACTTGGACTTCGGGCATGGCATCTTCATTAATACGCGAAAATGGATTGCCATTCGGCGTCGTATCCAAGACCATCGCCACGCGCATCACCCCTAAATTTGTATGCCAATCATCGAGTGTAGCGAATAGACTATCAGTAAAATATAAGGAAAATGCACTCTCATTACTACTGCGATTATCATAAATAACATTCACAAATCGCTCACCCGGTAACAGGATGGAACGTAGCATAGAATCGGTCTGTTCATCTTCGCTAAAGCCCGAATCTAATAACAAAGAAGGTGTAACGGTGTCGGTTTGTGGCACGATGATTTCAAAATCCAGTTGAAGGACATCCACCTCGGTGCGAATTTCGTCCAAATTGATTTGCGCTTCTTCATCTGGACTAAGGGTTGGTCTTCTGGTTGGTTCAATGGCAGGCGTGGGCGATGGGGTGAAGGTGGGATAGTGTGGTAAGGTGGCGAATTGTGCCACACGGGGCGCATTAACGGGTTGGTCATCATTGCAGGGGCGGGTCGCGCCATAAGACCGCAAGAATGAACACGAAATGGTGGCATATGCCCGATTTTCGCTTGCCCACGTCCGCACATCATCCAAACGCGGATACAATTGTAAGGCGTGTAATTCTAAATTATCTAAAATGACCAACACTTCATCATTTTGCGGGATTAAAATGCTCCCGCGCACAATTTGGGGATAGCGATAATGGCGTGTGACGGCGCGTTGGCTGAGTGAGATGACACGCATACCATCGGGTGATTGGGTATATAAGAATTGCTCATCCGCCGATAGATACATCCGCGTGATATTTTCGCTAATACTGATTGTTTGAACAGTCGTTAACGAATCCGCTTGAATATCACAAATGGCGATGCTAAATCCACTGGCGCTAATTAGATATTGCTTGGTTGGGGTGATGTGAAATAATGTTGGTGATGCAGAAGTCATACAATCATTGTAGATGAGTTGACCCGCCTCATCTCCAATGCGATATTTGAACAGATTAAACGGTGCGTTGGCATATAACACGGTTGAATCAGATGAAAAAGCTAAGGCGTTGACTTCGTTGATAGTATCTTCTATCACCACCTCATAATCGGCTGTCCTATCATAAACTACTGTATCATCACTGAATGCCACCGCCACATACCGACCATCCGGTGAAATGGCTACTTTTTGCGGTCTACTACGCGCTGGCAAATTGACAGTACGCAACACATCGCCCGTGTTCACATCCCATTCCACAAGGAACGCCTCTTCAAAATCGGGTGCGCTGGTGATGGTGATGAGGATAGATGTGTCCAAAAATGCCATATCTGCCAAATTTCTATCTTCAACACCGCGCAGGGTGCGCTGGATGGATTGCGTTTGGGTGTTATAAATGACGATGCGCTTATTGCTGTCGTTGCTCGAGATATGAACCGCCACCAAGCCTTGTTCCTGATAAGCCATGACGGTGGTGTTGGTGCTGGTGGTATAAGCGGGCAAACTGGTCAACTTCATCACCCGTTGCCGATTGGCATAGTCTTTGTCGTATAGCACGGCATAATGGCGTGTCCCGACTAAAAGGCGATTATCGGGTGTGAATAATGCCCCATAAATGTATTCATCCAAGACGAATAATTGCAAAACAGCATGGGTAGCGGTCTCTAAAAGGGCGATGTTATAACGGTCTTCTAGGGTGCTGGCGTTGAGTGAGGACGACTGATACAGCGCTAATTTTGACCCATCGGCGCTCAGTTCTAAACTTGGGCTTCCATTCAGATTGCTCAAAGGGGATTCGATAGTGTTGCGGGTTGTGCCAGTGACCAAATCCATCTCTAAAATCGTGTTACTGGTTGCAATATAGGCGGTGATATTATCGGGCATGATGGCGATACTGGTGGGGATGTCACGCAGTTCAATCCGCGAAACGGTCTCACCGGTTTGGATGTCCCAGATGATGACGGCGCGGTCATCTGTCCCAGCCGATACGATGTGTCGTCCATCGAGTGTGATGCTCAAATCATTGACAGAGACATGCCCTTTTAGGGTGTGGATAGTTTCAAATGTAGTCGTATCCACAATTTGAATGGTTTCGCCGTATAAAACCAACCATTTTCCATCTGGTGAAAGTGCCATATCGAATACGATGTTCTGGGGGTCATC